>CANQGN010000050.1 GCA_947623215.1 uncultured Clostridia bacterium | reverse complement strand
GCAGAGAAGCGGGCGATTGTCAAGCAGTTATTTTCACTTTTTAGCGGTAGAGTGAGATTTATGTAGAATAACCGCGCAATCAGTCGAAAGCAGTCGAACCCCCGGCGGCATGGCTAAGCGGCAGGGTATGGGGCATGGCGGCCACCGACTGGGTAAGCTGCGAGGCCCGCACCACCGCCCGGGGGCCAAACCGGCCGCGCAGGCGGTCTACGTCGCCCTCCAGCCGCTCCCACCGCTCGCACCGCCGCCAGTCAAACAGCAGCCCCGTTTGGCGGCTGGCCGACTGGGGCAGCAGTCGCCCGGCGCCAATGCCCACCGCCCGCAGCGGCTGCCCCTGCCACAAACGCGGCAGCAGCTGCATAGCGGCCGAAACCAGCGGCAAAACCGCCCGGGTGGGGAAGCCAAGCGCCGCCCGGGCAGAGCAACCGGCAAAGGAGGCGTCGCGCAGGCTCAGGGTTACCATGTCGGCCACCAGTTCCTCCTGTCGCAGCTCGCTGCAAAGCGATTCCGCCAAGCCCACCAGCACCCGGCGAATCTGCTCGGGCGTTTCTAAATCCGTCGGCGTGGTAACCGACCGGCTTACGCTCTCCGGCGGGCGGTGGTAGCCGAAGGGCGAAACCGGCTCGCACTCCAACCCGTTGGCAAACTGCCACAGCCGCAGGCCGTTTTTGCCCAGCCGCCGTTTTACGGCGCCCGGCTGCTCGGCCGCCAGCTGGCCGATGGTAAAAATGCCCAGCGCCGCCAGCTGCCCCTCGGTGCGCCGCCCCACCCCCAGCAGCCGCCCCACCGGCAGCGGCCACACCCTACTTTGCAGCGCGCTGCGGGGCAACAGGGTTACCGCGTCCGGCTTTTTAAAATCCGACCCCAGCTTGGCCATCACCTTGCAAAAGCTCACCCCTACCGAAATGGTCAGCCCCAGCTCCCGTTTCACCCGCCGACGAATGGCGTGGGCCACGGCCTCTCCGTCGCCAAACAGGCGGCGGCTGCCGGTTACGTCCAGCCAGCATTCGTCTATGCCAAAGGGTTCTACCAAATCGGTATACTCGGCGTAAATGGCCCGCACCTGCCGGGCGTATGCGGCGTAGCGCTCGTAATGGGGCGGCACCGTAAGCAGGCGGGGGCAAAGCCGCAGCGCCTCCCCCACCGGCATGGCGGTTTGCACCCCCGCCGTTTTGGCCAGCTCGTTTTTGGCCAGCACAATGCCCCGCCGTTCCTCCCGGCTGCCGCAAACGGCCATGGGCACCCCCCGCCACTCCGGGTGGTCTACGCACTCGGCCGAGGCAAAATAGTTGTTTAAATCGCAATGCAATATAACCCGATCTCCCACGGCGGTTTCCCCTCTTTGTGTGGTTTTGCTTGGTTCTTCTTTGTTGAAGAACATTTGTTCCGCTTTATAGCATACCACATTCCCCGGCGGCTGTCAAGCGCCCCGTTTCAAAAAGCCCCGGGCCGCAGCCCGGAGCTTTGTGAATGATCAAAATTGTAAAAATTATAAAATCGCGCTACGCCTCGTCTTCCGGGTGGTACAACCCAAACAGCCGCAGCAGCTTTTGCCAAAAGGTAAGGGGCTTGGCGGGCGACGGTTCCGGTGCGGCCGGTTCTTCCGGCGGGGCAATAGCGTCGGTTTTGAGCACAAACTGCACGCTGCGCACGCCGGTGTTTTGGGACGAAGCGAAGGAGACCGCCGCCCCCGTGCTGCCGGTTAGGGGGTCGAGCAGTTTTGCCAGCCGGTCGCGCACGCTCTCGCTCAAACCGTCTGTTTGCTCTTTCAGCGCCCCGGCCCCGTCGCATAGAGAAGCCGCGCCGCTTTGCAGGGCGGGCATGGCGGCCCCCAGCACGTTGAGGCTCTTTTGCAGCTCGGCGGCCCCGCCCGTCAGCTGCCCGGCGCCGGTGGTCAAGGCCCCGGCGCCCGCGCCGAGGTCGTGGAAGCCCTGCCGCGCCGCCGCAAGCCCGCTTTGCAGGGCGGCCGCCCCCTCGGTAAAGCTGCCCACGGCGGTCGGCAGCGCCTCAAAAGCGGTAACAATTTGCGCCACCCCGGCGGCGTAGGCCTGCCAGCCGGTAGAAAGGTCGGCGTAACCCGCTACCAGCCCCTGCACGGCGGCGGCAAGGGCAGGCAATTGCCCGGCAAGGCGCGTTATCGCTTCACTCGCCTCCCCCAGTCGCTCGGCCAGCAAATCGGCCTGCCCCCGCAGGGTAGCGGCGGCAGTGCTGAGGGTGCCCGCCGAGTCTGCAAGGGCGTTTAAGTAGTCGCGGGCGCCGTTTAACGCCCCGGCGTTTGCCCGCAGCAGCTGGGCTACCTGCCGCAGGGCCTGCTGCTGGGCCTTTAGCACCGTCGCGTCTTCCCCGGCGGCTTCCGCCGCCTCTATTTGCTGCTGCATGGCGGCGCACTGGGCGTCTATGGCAGAGGCGGTCAGCGTGTTTTGCCCGGCCAAACCCTCTACCGGCAGGCCGTTTTGGTTCATCACGTCGCAGTAGGACTGCCAGCCGGTTTGCTGTGATAACGCCGCCGCTCCCTCTTGCAGTGAGGCCGCGCCCTCTGCCAGCGCCGCCGCACCGGCGGCCAGCGCCGAGAAATCGTCTGCCGAAAACGAAGAAAGGGGCGCCAGCGCCGCCTCTAACGCGTTCAGCGACTGGGCAAATTCTTCATTGCCCGCTTGCAGCGCGCCGGTTTGCCCTTGTAGCATGGCGAGCGCCTGCCGCAGCCGGGCAAGGCTGCTTTGCAGCGACCCCGCACCCTCTTCCAGCGCTCCGGCGGCCTCCGCCAGCCGGTCGGCCCCCGTTTCGCCCGCTTTGGCGCCGTCAGCCAGGGCTTCGGCGGCCTGCTCTGCCTCGGCAAGACCGCTGGCCAGCGACCCCGCGCCGGCGGTTAAGGCTTCGCTTTGCCCGCCGCTGAGCGAACCCGTACCTTGCCGCAGCTGCTCGGCGCCCTTAGCCAGCGCCGCTACAGCCTCTTCCAGCTGGCGCAGCTGGGGCGAAAAATCGTCTGCCGTAACCGGCAGCGAAAGGCTGAGGGGCAGCCCGGTTACGGTAATGCCATCCATTTCAAAATTCGTTACTTCCGCCGTGATTTCAGCCGAAAGGCTGCCGCCCGGCAGTACGGTGTAGGTCAGCTGGCGGCTGCCCCCCACCCGCGCCACGGTGGCGCCGGGGGCAGAAAGCGCCCCGCACACCTCGTCTGCCAGCGTAAAGCTGAGTTGCAGCGCGTAGCCCGCGTAAGCGTCAGCCGTGGCGTCGGCCGCCCGGGCGAGCGACAAGCGCAGGGTAAGGCTGCCGCTTTGCCCGGCTAAATCCTCCGGCGGGCAGTCCTTACCGTTCAGCGCGGCGCGAACGGTCAGCTCCCACGGCAGGCGGGCGGCGGGCAGGGTGCCCTCGTAATACAGCCGCCCGGGCCCGGCCGAAACGGTAACCCGGTTGCCGGTTTGGGTAAGCGGCTGCTCGCCCGTCATGTTGCGCAGGTTGGTATACGCGCCGTAATCCACCGCTTCGCCGGATTCCGTCAGCTCCAAACAGTTCACCACCGTAACCTGCCGCAGGCTGCCGTCTGCCGACAAAAAGCCGTATACCACTTCTTCTTTTACCGGTAAAGCGGCGGCCTCTGCCCCTACCGAAAGGGGCAGGCAAAGGGCAAATAAACATCCCAGCGCGGCCGCAAACAGCCGACGGCCGGTCGTTTTAAACGGATGACGTTTCATTGCGCGTTCGACTCCTTTCCCGGGCGGTGAAGGCCCGCCCCCCGGCGGCCGATCACCAGCCGGTCTAACAACATTAAAAGCCCCGGCAGCACCAGCAGCACCAGCGCCAGCGAGAAAAGCGCCCCCCGGCCGATTAACTGCCCAATTTGCGCCAACAGCTGGTTGGTAGAAAGCCGCCCGAGCAGCAGCCCCACCACCGTAAGGGCGCTGCCGGAGGTTAAAATAGAGGCGGTTACGTCTGCCACCGTTTTGGCCGCCGCCTCGCCCTTTGGCAGGCGGGCGCGGTTTTCGGTATAGCGGCCGGTCAGCAAAATGGCGTAGTCTACCGTGGCCCCCAGCTGCACCGAGCTGATGATAAGGTAGGCTAAGTAAAAAATCGGCTGGCCGGTAAAGTAGGGCACCGCCAAATTCAGCCAAATGGCCGTTTCAATACACAGCACCAGCAGCACCGGCGGCAGCAGCGAGCGCAGCGTTGCCACCAGCACCGCAAAAATAGCCCCCACCGCCAGCAGATTGACCTTTAACATGTCGGCGGTTACGGTTTCTTTTAAGTCGCAGGTGCTTACCCCCTGCCCGGCCAGGTACCAGCCGCCGGGATATTCGACCTCTGCCGCGCTTCGCACCGCTCCCACCAGCCGCTCGGTTTCTTCTCCCTCATACGGCAAATCCACCGAAAGCACAAAGCGGGTGTAGTGCTCTGACTCCAGCCGGGCGAGGGTTTGCTGCGGCAGCGCCCCGGTGGGGATTTGCGCCCCTACCGAATCGACGTAAGAGAGCAGCCCGGTTACGTGCGGCAGCGCCCGCAGCGCCTGCGAAAGCCGCCCCTCCGCCGCCCGGTTGCCGCGCGGCACCATGAGCACGTAGGTGTCGCCCGCGCCAAAGGTTTCTTCTATGGCGGCGGTATCTTGCCCCAAAGCGGTTTCGGGGCCGAAGATATGCGAGGCGCCGTAGTAAAACGAGTTGGCGCCGGAGGCTAAAAAAGCGGGGGCGATGACCACCGCAAAGGCGAGCGCCATGGGCAGCGCCAGCCGCCGCACCAGCCGCCCAAAGCGGGTAAAGGAGGGCACAAAGGGGCGGTGGCGGGTACGGTCTACCAGCGGGGCGCACAGCAGCACCAGCGAGGGCAAAAAGAAGAAGACGGTAAGCAGGCTGATAGCCACCCCCTTGGCCAGCGCCAGCCCCAAGTCCGGCCCAATGCGAAAGCGCATGAAGGCCAGCGCCAAAAAGCCGATAACGGTGGTAACGCCGCTGGCCGTAACGGAAGAAGCAGACATACGCAGCGCCCGCGCCATGGCGGCGGCGGGGGTGGGGCACTGGCTCCGGCATTCCTCAAACCGATGAAGCAAAAAGACCGAATAATCCAGCGAGACGGCCAGCTGCAGAATGCTGCCGGCGGCGTTGGTAACAAAGGAGATTTCGCCAAACACCAGGTGGGTACCGGCGTTCAGCACCACCGCCACCCCAATACCGGCCAGCACCAGCAGCGGCTCGGCAAAGGAGCGCATGGTAAGGCAAAGCACCGCCAGCACAAACAATACCGAAAAAAGCGCAATCACGCGAATTTCGGCCAGCGTGCTCTCGGTCGCCACGGCGGTAGAAACGGCGCTGCCGGTCATGGCGGCGGTCTCTCCCACCACCGCCCGAATGGCCGGTACGGCGGCGTGGGTTTGCCCTTCTTCTAAGGTTACCAGCAGCAGCGCGTTACCCTGCCGGTACCATTGTTCTACCGTTTTGGCGGGCAGGGCTTCTTCCGGTAACGTCAGGCTTACGCTGTCGTCTAAAAACGTGACCTGCCGCACCCCCGGCAGGGCGGCCAGCCGGTTTTTCACCGCCAGCGCCCGGGGCAGTGAAACCTCCCGCAGCATCACCCGCACCGAGGGAATCCCCTCGCGAAATTCCTCGCGCATTACTTCTGTGGCTTTGGTAGAGGGGCTGTCCGGCGGCAGATAATCTTCTATTTGGTAATTGACCGATACCTGCCCTTTGAGCACCAAACAAACCGCAAAGGCCACGGCAAACAGACCCAAAAGCCAGTACCGGCGGCGCAGCGTGGCGGCAAAAAAGCGTTCCAACGCGCAAAGCCCCTTTCTTTTTTCTCATGGTTTTATTATACTCTTCCGGCAATTCGCTGTCAAGCGGCTTTGGCGGGCTTTAACCGCGGCTTTTTGCTTGCAATTTGTCGGCCAACGGACTATAATGAGAAAAAACGCACGGAGGTGTATGTGCTGTGCTGCTTGTTATGGACGTTGGCAACACCTGCATTACCTTAGGGGTATACCGCGAGCGGGAGCTGCTGCTCACCGCCCGTTTGGTGACCGACCGCGACCGAACGGAAGACCAGTACGCGGTAGAGCTTCAGGCGCTGCTTTCTTTTCGCGGGCTTTCGACCGACGGGTTTTCGGGCGCGGCGGTCAGCTCGGTGGTGCCCATTTTAACCGAACCGCTCTGCCGCGCGGTAGAGCAAACGCTGGGGGTTACCCCGCTGGTAGTGGGCAGCGGGGTGAAAACCGGGCTGAATATTCAAATAGACGACCCCGCGCAGGCGGGGGCGGACTTGGTATGCGGGGGGGTGGCCGCCCTGGCCCTTTACCCCCTGCCCTGCATTATTTTTGACCTCGGCACCGCCACCACCATTTCGGTGCTGGGCAAAAACGGCGCTTTTTTGGGGGGCACCATTGCCGCCGGCATTGGCATTTCGCTGGACGCCCTTTCGGCCCGCACCTCTCAGCTGCCCCATGTAAGCCTCAAAAACCCCCAAACGGTCATAGGCCGCAACACGGTGGCGGCCATGCAGTCGGGCTTAATTTACGGCGCGGCCTCTATGATGGACGGTATGATAGAACGCATAGAGGCAGAACTGGGGCAGCCCGCCGCCACGGTGGTAGCCACCGGCGGGCGGGCAAGCGAGGTGGCCCCCTACTGCAAGCGCCGGGTGCTGCTGAACGAAACGCTGCTGCTCGAAGGGCTGCGGCTGATTTACGAGCGCAACCGAAAGGGGTAAGGGTATGCGCATTTTAAGCATTGAATCCTCGTGCGACGAAACCGCCGTTGCCATAACCGAGGGGCGGCGGGTGCTCTCGTCCGTCGTGGCGTCGCAAATAGAAGAACACGCCCTGTATGGCGGCGTAGTGCCCGAAATCGCCTCTCGCCGCCATGCGGAGGCCATTGCGGGGCTTACCGCCCGGGCGCTGGCAGAGGCCGGCTGCGGCTACGCCGACCTTGGCGCTGTGGCGGTAACCGCCTGGCCGGGACTCATAGGGGCGCTGCTGGTGGGGGTCAACTTTGCCAAGGGGCTTAGCCTCGCCACCGGGCTGCCGCTGGTGGCGGTACACCACCTGCGGGGGCACGTGGCCGCCAATTACATTACCCACCCGGCGCTGGAACCCCCTTTTTTGTGCCTTGTCGTCTCGGGCGGGCACACCCATTTGGTGGGGGTAGATTCTTACACCGATTACCGCATTTTGGGCGCCACGCGCGACGACGCGGCGGGCGAATGCTTTGATAAAACCGCCCGCGCCATGGGGCTGCCCTACCCCGGCGGCGTGCATTTAGACGCGGCGGCGGAAGAGGGCAACCCCGCCGCCTACGCCCTGCCCCGCCCGCAGGTAGAGGGCCGCCCGCTGGACTTTAGCTTTTCGGGACTCAAAACCTACGTGGTGAACGTGATTCACCGGTGCGAGCAAAAGGGAGAAGCCTACAGCCTGCCCGACCTCGCGGCCTCGGTACGGCGGAGCATTTGCGATTTGCTCACCGAAAAGACCATGGCGGCCGCCGCCCAGTACGGCTTTAGCCGGGTGGCGCTGGCCGGGGGGGTTTCGGCCAACCGGCTGCTCCGCCGCCAAATGGAGCAGGCATGCCGGGCAGCCAACCTCGCCTTTTTTGCCCCCGACCCACCGCTGTGTGGCGATAACGCCGCCATGGTGGGGGTACAGGCGTACTATGAGGCAGCGGCCGGGCATTTTGCCGACCAGACCCTCAACGCCGCCGCCACCCGCAGCATTGTCGAGGGTTAACTATCGAACTTTTATTCCAACCGAACAGGAGGAATTACGATGAAAGTCAAACCCGAATCCATTCGCTGGCCGGACGGTAAAACCATGGTGCCCATACCGGCGGGCGAGGCGCAGCTGGGCTCTACCGACGGCTACGCCGACGAACAGCCGGTGCACGCCTTTACCACCCCCGGCTTTTTGATGGACGCCACCCCCGTGACCAACGCCGAATACCGCCGCTTTTGCGAGGCGACCGGCCACGCGCCCCCCGCCGCGCCTCCCTTTGCGGGCGGCAAAACCTACTTTGCCGACTGCCCGGAGTACCCGGTGGTAAACGTAACCGCGGCCGACTGCGCGGCCTACGCCGCCTGGGCGGGCAAGCGCCTGCCTACCGAGGCGGAGTGGGAGTATGCCGCCAAAGGCGGCCGGGCAAACCCCCGCTACCCCTGGGGCAACGCCGCCCCGTATGACCGGGGCAAGGCGCGGGCGAATTTTTCCGACAAAAACAGCGGCGACCCCTGGTGCGACCACTTTGCAGACGACGGGTACGAGGCGACCTCCCCCGTGGGCAGCTACCCGCCGAACCCCTACGGCCTCTACGACATGGCGGGCAACGTCTACCAGTACGTAAACGCCTGGCACCTGCCCTACACCGCCAAAGAGCAAACCGTGTCAGAAGACGGTTGGGGCGGTGCGCGGGTTTGCCGGGGGGGCAGCTTTCACTCCCCGGCGGCCGATTTGCGCTTAGCCCGCCGCCACAGCATTTTGGGCGGCGGCGCGAATGAAGCGGTGGGCTTTCGCTGCGTGGCAGACAGCCCCACCCCGCCGGCCGACGCCTGCGCCGTTACCGCCGGAAAGAAAAAACAAAACGCCGCCCCGGCGTTAGACTACTTCCCCCCGCTTGCCGCCGCCTGCCCCGGGCCGGGGCCGGGCGCGGAGCTTTGCTGCGGCATTGGCGGCGCCAATCCCACCGAACTGGCGCGTTTAAAGGCGATTGGCTATACTTCGGTAGAGCAATACGTCACCTGGCGTACCTGTGAAGAAAAAGGCAAGGGGCAGTGGGATTTCTCACATTGGGACGCCGAGCTTTCCGCCATTCGGGCGGCGGGGCTCAAATGGCTGCCTTTCCTTATAGCGGGGCCGGGCTATTCTCTGCCGGACTGGTTTTTACACTCGCCCGAGCACCACGGCCTTTGCTGCGCCGAGCACCGCATAGAATCCAAAGTACAATCGTTTTGGGACAAACGCTTTTGGCGCTACGTCGACCGCTTTTTAGCTGCCTTTGCCCGCCACTACCAAGACCACTCGGTGTTTGAGGGGCTGCTTTTTGGCATTTCGGGCGACTTTGGCGAGGCCATTACCAGCGTGTGGCACGGCAACTGGCCCACCGCCACCTGCGGCACCTACCACGCCCACGCCGGTTACTGGTGCGCCGACCCCTTTGCCCTGGCAGATTTTCGCGCCGCCATGCGCCGCCGCTACAAAGGGGATCTGGCCGCGTTAAACCGCGCCTGGCAAACCGATTTTCACTCGTTTGACGCCCTTTCCTTCCCCCCGCTTACGGTGGGGTTTGACGAGTGCAAAATAGAAGGCCCCGCCGGCGAGGGCAGCCTGCCCGATCTGTTTGCAGCGCGGCCGGCCGGGGCTGCGCTCTCGCAGCCGGCCTCCGA
>CANQGN010000049.1 GCA_947623215.1 uncultured Clostridia bacterium | reverse complement strand
CTCCTGCGCCGGGTACGTCATCATCATCGGCCTCGCCCTCAACATGCTGGGGCTGACCAAGCTGAAAGTGATGAACTACATTCCCGCTATCCCCATTGCCATGGCGCTGGCGCTGATTTTTTGCTGACCGCCGCTTTTCCCTGACTCCCCTCTCCCCGCTTTTCTCCCCCGCCCCCGGCGGGGGTTTTTTCCTGCGTAAATAAATGTTCAAAAAATTTTATGCAAAAGTTGGCAAAATTGCTGCAAAAGCCGGGAAAAATGCGAAAAAGCCGTTGCCTTTTGCCGCCCTATCGTTTATAATGGGGGTACCCTTACTATATATAAGGAGGATTCTTTGCATGAAACGAGTATACAGCCTGTTGCTGGCCGTTTTGCTGGCCTTTGGGGCGCTTACCATGCAGCCCGCCACCTTAACGCTTGCAAACGACGCCCGCTACGGCGACGCCAACGAAGACGGCGCCATTAACGCCGCCGACGCGCTGACGGTTCTGCGGGTAGCGGTGGGCAAGCAAACGCTCTCTGCCGAGTTGACGGAATTTGCCGACGTAGATGATTCCGGCACCGTGAACGCCGCCGACGCTTTGTTGATTTTGCGCTACGCGGTCAACCGAATCGACCGCTTCCCGGCGGACAAGGGCACGATTGAACCGCCCCCCACCCCCACCAACAAAGCCACGGAATGGGTCGGCCTTTCGACCGAACAAACCATTCAAAAGCTGGACGCGCAAAGCCAGACCCCCTCTGAAATTCAGGACGCCTACGCCCTGCACGAAGACGGCGGGCTGATTTACAACCCCCTCTCGCGCGAGCTGTCGCAAGACGAACGCACCAAGTACAACGCCCTGCCCAAAACCACCGGCAAGCTGACGCTGGCAGACGGCGCCACCCTTACCTACTCGCTGCCCACCGACGTGACGGCTTACGACATGGTGCCCATTGAGTATTCGGTCGCCAACGCCAGCGCTAATGCCGAACCGCTCTACGTAGAGGCCACCACCTTTGAAGAAACGAACGATTCTTACTACGACCTCTGCCTGCCGGGCAACGTGTCGCTGAAGTTCGAGTACCTGGGCTACCAGTCGGCCACCAACAACGTGCAGGAAAACCGCCCCTTCCTCTCGAAAGACTTCCGAAACGACCAACAGGGCAAAAAGTACCCGCAGTATGAAATGGACTCCGACGACATTATTCCGTCCGACACCGTTCCCTCCGGCCGGTACGTGTGGTTTACCTTCCGCATTACCAACACCGGCAACACCATTTTAGAAAACGACGGCAACGGTTCCTTCTGCTTTGAACCGCTGCTGCGCGATGCCTCCGGCACCAACACCGTGCGCTCGGTTGCCAACCTGTACTACCGCTTAACCGAAACGCTCTACCCGGGCGAGTCCACCGACTTAACCGTTTATTTTGGCGAGTCGAGCGGCATGAGCCTGGCGGCCGGCGACTACAACATTTTGATTAACTGCTTGGTGCGTAACGAGCAAAGCGGCCCCGACTGGCCCACCAAAATTTGGGGCGGCTACAACTACGGCAGCTGCAACAAAGCCATTACGGTTGCCGACAACCCCACCGTTACCAAAAAAAGCGAAGCCACCTTTACCCCCGGCCGCACCATGCCCACCCGCAACACCTGGCTGCACACCTATGAAGAATTTACCACTTCTTACGACTCCTGGACCCTGCTCTCGCAGCTGAAAGCCGGCGAAACCCACACCCTGTGGGTGCAGCCCGCCGCCTGGAGCGACCACGTAGCCTTAAAATTCATGCGGGGCAACCGCGACACCCTCCGCTCGGTCAATATCCCCTTAAAAATTGACACCGACTCCCTCTCCATTCAGCTCAACCAAACGGCCGAGAACTTTATCATTACGGACGAAGGCACCAAATACCCCGCCATGGCCAGCCAGTCGATGTGCGACATGCGGGTGAACGATTCGCTCTCTCCCTACTCTAACGAAGCCCAGTTAAACGAGCTGCTGGATATGAAGGAATGCGGTATTAATCTGGTTACCACGACCGAAGCCTTTAACTATGCCGGCGGTTCCAAGCCCCCCAGCACCACGGTAGGCAACGCGGCAGACGCCATTTGGTTTGTCTCTGACGTGCTGCGCAAGCTGGGTATGCGTATGGAGGGCTACACCGGGTATCCCTTCTCTGCCTCTACCAACGTATCGGCCGCCTACTGGTACTCGGGCGACCGTGCGGTGGTGAACTCCGGCAACATTTTGGCCGACGGCTACGGCGGCGAAGGGCTGGGGCTGGCCAACGGCCTGCGGGGCCTTTACCAGTTCATGCGCTGGGGCGATAACTTTTACGTAAACGGCAAGGGCAAAACGGTGTTTAACACCGAAGATACCCGCGGCTGGATGCGGATAGACTTTAACGCCCGCACGGTCATGAGCAGCGCCTCCAAAGCCAACTTCCAAGACTGGTTGCAGCGCAAGTACACCACCATTGGCCGCTTAAACGCCGCCTGGAGCAAAACCGGCCTGCCCTACAACTACACCTCCTTTGCCGAAATAGACCCGGAGGAGGGCACCTCAAACGACCACGACTGGCGCAAATATGATATTTTTGCCAAGCTGCCCGAGTGGTCGCCGGCGCTGAACGATTTAGACGAATTCCGCACGCTGGAGCGCACCGGCAACTACGAAACGGTGCTTGACACGCTGAAAAACTACGGCACCGACGTTAAGCCCTCGCTTGGCGCGGCAAGCGTAGACGCCACCATGGGCATTCGTACCGAGGGCGGCAACATTACCGGCGTGGTAGACCCCAACGAGGGCCGCTCGCACCTGCGCCACGCCTACTACAGCCAGCGCCGCTGCGGCATTATTCCCCAGCTGCTGGCCGCCTCCGGCACGGTTTCCATGCACTCTGACTACGTAACCCTGCCCTACAGCGTAAGCGAGTTAGAGGCGCTGGTTGCCTCCTCTGTTACGCTGGGCATTACCCCCATGCCGCTTATGCAGGCCGACCGTATGCGCGACATTGCCATTAACGCCAAATGGGGCGACGGCAACTACGCCATGCACTACAACATGATTGGCGACAACATCTGCGGCGCCTACATCAATACGCAGGTTTCCCTTTTCCAATCCTTTAAGGCCATTTACGAAAACGGCGGCATTCCCGGCGTTTTGTGGGAAGATTACCTTTGCGACGGTTACGTAACCGAAACCCAGCAAAAAGAAATGAAGTTCTTCTCCTCTAAAATTGCCGAGATGATGCAAACCCCCGAAGCCCAAAAATGGGCGACCACCAACGTACCGGACGTGCAGTCGATTTACGCCACCTCTAAAGGCGCCTACAGCTACCCCGAAAGCTACATTCAGGCCGAAATCGACAAAGCCCTCGCCGCCCGCCAGTAAGTAAATCGAGCGTTTGCTTTCGTAAATCGAAGATTGCTTTCGTAAATCAAAAGATTGCTTTAGCAAATAGAAGATTTCCCTTCACCCCCCGCCGGCACCCCGGCGGGGGGTTTATAAAACGGCCTCCTTATGCTTGCAGGTAAAAATCCTCGCCGCGTTATAAAAGCGGCGAGGATTTTTTGCATATGGCGGCATACGATTTTCCTTTCTTTTGGGGCTTTCGGCGGTTTTTGTTTCCTCTTTCAGGGCTTCTCTTTTTTGCCTCCCGCCGCCGTTAACGCGTCGAATATTTTGTGGTAGACCAGCTGGTTGGGATAATACCGATAATCGGCAAAAACGGTAATGCCCGTTCCCTCAAAATACTCCAAAATGGCGGCGGCGCACCCCGCGCTGCGGCTTTGCCCGTACTCGCACTGGCAGAGGATATTCAGCCCGTCTCGCTTCGCTTTAAGGATATAGTCGGCCAGACTTTCCGCCTCCGGCAGATAGGTCTCATAGCTTAGGCAATACAATCAGGGTACAATGCGCCTGACACGGCGCGATTTTCCGATTTGCTGCGTTGTCGGCCTTGAAATACGTTAGTATTCCTGCGGCCTGCCGCCTTGCAAAGTCAAAAAATCGCACACGCGGCAGGTCGAAGATTTTTGGGGAGAGCGCCCGTCGATGACTGCAAGGCGTGCGCTTACAGCCGTACTTTGTGTACGGCAAAAGCGGGGGGCGCAGCAGTCGCGGCGGGCACTCCCCCAAAAACACGTTGTACCCTGATTGCATTGCCTAGGCCGTACTCGCCGAGAATGCTCAAATCAATATCGTGGAGCGCAATTTGAAATACCCGCTCCGCCTTGCCGCAAAAGTCCGGCGGCGGCTCGGTTTGCCGAAACCGGCGGGTGGGCGGGTCAAAAAAACTGATAACGGCCGTATGGGCAGGAAAGCCGTTTTTTAACAATGCTTCCGCCTGCTTTCTGGAACAAATGGAAACATTCACTGCGGTTTCCTCCCTTTCATTGTAAGGCGGCGGGGTCACGAAGCAGTTCTGCACGAATTTCCATTAAAAGCTTCCCCAGTCGGTTTTGGCCCTCTTTTGTTTTGCATTTTTCACAGGTGCAGTTCCCCCAAAGGTTGTCGTGCCAGCGATTTTGCTCTTCCAAATAAGCGTCCCCTGTGGCTTTCAGCTTTTCTGCCAGTGCGGGGTTGCTGAATTTGGCCTGCAAGATTTCTCTCATCACGGCGTAGGATTTTTGGTTCCAGTCTTTGGGGAGATGGGGTTCCTTTTTGCCCATCTGCTTGGCGCGAACGGGATTCTTTTGCAGGGTGTATTTGATCTGATCCTCCTTGGAAGCACATTTTTGCGCCTGAAAGGCGGCCTCGGCATTGAGATAGGTCAGCCCCTGAACCGCAACCGGCGACTGATAGAAATTGGAGAGAAAGCGATATTCCCCTCTGAAAGTGGTAATTTTTTCCATACAATCATTCCTTTCTGTGTGGATGAGTCAACTATACCCCGCCGTATGGGACAAAAACAGGGCACCCTAATCAAACCGAAACGGAACTTCAACGGCATTATCTGCTTTTCAAAACACGGCAACATAAAAGCCGCGAGAAATACTCCCGCGGCTTTTGACTTTGTATTTTATGTTCGGCGTTTGGTTTCCTTTGCGGCGGGCGGCTCTTTCGCCCCCGTTCGCGCTGCCTCCTGATTTTGCAGTATGGTTCGTATTTTCATCAGATGCTTTCCCAACTGGTTTTCGCCCTCGTCCCCTACCTGTCCCCAAAAGCGATCGTGGGGATTCCCCCACAGGAGCAGGGCATCGCCGGTTTCCAGCAGCTTTTGGCGCAGCTTGGGATTTTCAAATTTTTGTTTTAAAAGGTTGAACATGAGCTTGACGCGGATCTTATCCCAATCTTCCCGAAGAACCGCGTCCCGTCCCCGCTTCCAGACTTCTTTTTCGTCCGGCTCTAACTGGCAGGCGATTCTGTGCCGAATATCCCAGCTTTTTGATGCTTGATAGGCCCGCTCCACACTGCCGTATTCCAGTCCCTCTTCATCTTTCACGGTGCACGGGTACCGATTGCTTAAAAAATCATAGTTTCCCCGAAACGAACGAATGACGTTTTTTTCTTCCATTTTCCCATTTCCTTTTAAGCTTGATAGGCCTCTGCGGCGGACTGTAAGGACTGCTTTACTTTTTCCCGCAATTCGGCGGGTTCCAGCACCAGCACGTCCGGCGCGTAGTTTTTGGCAAACTGTTCGGCCGACATCTCGTTGGCGTAAACCGAAACGCTGATATGCGACTCCGTTTCTTCCGAAAAGGTAACGTCCTTGCCGAACAAATCAATCACGTCGCTGATATAGCTTTTTTCAATTCGCAGCTTCACCCGCCGGTCGCCGCCGGCATACATATACACGTGCTTTTTCATGTAGTCGGCCAAGTCGAGCGGCTTGCCGTTTGCCCCCTGCAAAGAGGAAAAGGGCTTTGCCGGTTCTTCCAGAATTTGCAGATTGCAAATGCGGTCTAAGCGATAGTTGGAAACGTCGT
The DNA here is from genome assembly GCA_947623215.1 of uncultured Clostridia bacterium. Taxonomy (GTDB): domain Bacteria; phylum Bacillota; class Clostridia; order Oscillospirales; family Acutalibacteraceae; genus UMGS1484. The sequence goes on along the minus strand of CANQGN010000049.1, from coordinate 3,470 downwards.
TGTATTTTTCAAAATTGCAGATTAAGTAATACTTGCCTTCCTTAGCCGCCATTTGGTAGGGGCTGACGATATAGCGGTCGCTGCCGTTAGAGCGCAGGCGGGGGTGCTGCATTTTATCCGCCCCGTAGGAAAGATACTGAAAAGAAACCTTGCGTTCTTTGCTGATAGCCTCGTCCAAAAGCTCCACGTTCAAAAACAGCTGCCGGTTGTCGGTCTGATCCTCCGGCATTTTGGAAATATGCCCCACCCGGGAACGGAAATAGACGTTAGAAAGCCCCTCCAGCTTTTCTACTAATTCTTTGCACTGGCTGTAGGGGATGTGCTTGGAAAAGAGCAGACCGTCAATAAGCAGCCGCAGCTCGCCGTCGGTAAATTCCCGGTTCAGGTAAAAATCAGACAGCACATAGCTTTCTTCCAGCTCGCCCGTTTTGGGGTTGGGCACCATGCGTACAGACTCGCTGTATTCAACCTCGTAGCCGAAATCGATGAGATTCAATAGATTCCGGCGAATGGCCTTGCGCTCCGCTTTCATATTATACTCATTTTGCAAAATCTCTTCAATTTCCCGCTGGCTCAGGCGGTGCTCTGCATCCGTATATTTGCGAAGAATATCCAAAATATTAAAAATCAAAAGCTTTTTCGGTTGTTTCGTATACATGGTTTCCCCTCCATTCTGTAACGCACCATTTTAAGTATAAAACTTGATGAATTTCTTTGGAACAGTAATCTGTTCACCGCACGGATAAAAGAATTCCGCCATTTTACCATTCCTCGCTTTCTGAATGATTGATAAAAGACAGGCTTGATTTTTCACATAAAGCCTGTCTTTATCATAACATGTTTCTTTCAATAAGTCAAAGCCTCGGGTCGACCGGTTCGCTTTCAAAGGCGAGAACGGCGAAGGCGCGCTCGTGCACCCGGTAGAGGGATTCTTGCTGCACAAAGCGGGCGAGGGATTCCAGCCCCAACGCAAACTCCCGAAGGGCGAGCAAACGGTTGCAGTTGAGCGAGCGCACTTTGTGCCCTGCCAAATGCTGCGGGTTTAAGCATTCCAGCCCGTCAATCATGCGCCAATATTTCGGCCCGCGGCGCTGAACGGCGGGCTGCAGCAGCTTGCCGTTTTGCCGGGCAGCAAAGGTTTCTGGCTTTACCGCCATGCCCTCCCCGCCGGAAGGGCGCGATTTTCAGGTCGTCCACGTCGTCCACCTTCCGGCAATATTCCCGGTAAGCGTGCATGCAGCGCTCCGCTACCCGCTGCTTTGCCTCGTACCGTTCTAAAGGGCACGGCGGGGGGTTCACGTAGTTCAACCCCCGCCGCAAGGTCGCCGCATACCGCCCACCCCCCGTAACGGCTAAGGGAGATGGGCTCCGTCCACTTGGCAATCGGCTAAATGGCAACGGGAACAATGTTGCATTGCGCCCGGACGTTCTGAACGTCCACCGCAGAGAGCAGCGCCTTTTTAGAAAGCGCGGCGGCGAGCTTTCCAAGAAACTCCGCATTCAGCGCAAGAATTTCCTTCGCCTTGCGGTAATAGCGCTCTACCTCGGCAGATACAACCTGCTCCTGCTCCGCGTGCAGTCGCTCGGAATCGTCGTACTCGTCCGCATGGAGATGCAGGCCGCAAACGCAGTTGTTGGCCACCAAGTCCTTTGTATCGCGAAAAGCAAGGTCCAGGTCGCGGCTGGCGCCCACGTCGAACGTGCCAAATATCTGCTCGGTCGCCGCCATGCCGCCCAAACCGCCGATAATGCGGCTCTTTTTCCAGTAGAGATAAGGCTTGCTTTTGTCGATAAAATAAACGGTAGAACCGCCGAAGTCGGAACCGCTGCTGCGCACGTTTACCAACGTAACGCTGCCCGGGCAAAGCACCTCTGAAATAACGGCGTGCCCGGCCTCGTGATACACCACCTGCCGGTAATTCTCATCGGCGGCGGCAAGCTCTACGCCAAGGCCGTCGGTTGCGGGCTGGTTCATAACCGTGCGCAGATAGGCCGCCACAAAGTGATCCATGGTAATGCGGTCGGCTTTCGCGTAACCGGCATACAGGCCCGCTTCATTAATCACCGTCTCCAGTTCCGCACAAGAGCGGCCGTCCATCATGTGGGCAATGGCTTTTACGTCTACGTCGCCTACAAATTGCTTGCTTTGCATGTAGTGGGCTATAATTTCTTCCGCATCCCGTCCGCAAGGCGGCGTGACCTTCATTTTTCGGTCGATTCGCCCGGCGCGCAGCAGCGAATCCGGCAGGCAGCGCAGGCGGTTGGCCGTTGCCAGCACAAAGACCGCCCGGTCTTGCGTTTCGTCTATGCAAGACTGCACCATTACGTACTCTTCCGCATCGGGTCGCCGTTCGTCTCCGTTGGCAAATTTGTCCATGTCGTCCAGATAAACGATAGCCGGGGCGTTTTCGGCCGCTTTTTGAAAAACGGCCTTGATTTCTTTTACAAACTCCCCGTTGGGCAAATCTTTGCGCAAAACAAAGGCGGGCAGGCCGCTGTCTTCGATTACGGCGCCGGCCATAAGCGATTTTCCCACGCCCGGCTCGCCGTACAGCAGCAACCCGTGCGGGGCGGCGACCCCCAGCTTTTCATAGGCCGCACGATTTTTCAGCGTGTCGCTGATTTGCATCAGCTCCTGTTTCAGAGACGAATACCCGATAACCTTGTCAAATGCGTTCATGTTTTTCTCTCCTTCCTTTTTCTGTATATACTATACCATTTTCCATGTACCAAAATCGGTGCATGACCCGGCGCACCCATAACAAAAGCCCGGCGTTTTTGCAAAGCTCCGGGCTTTTGCCGTACACAAAGTATGGCTGCAAGCGCACGCCTAGCAGTCATCGACGGGCGCTCTCCCCAAAAATCTTTGACCTGCCGCGGGGGCGATTTTTTGACTTTGCAAGGCGGCAGGCCGCAGGAATACTAACGTATTTCAAGGCCGACAACAAAGCCTATCGGGAAATCGCGCCGCATCAGGCGCATTGTACCCTGATTGTATTGCCTATACTATACCATTTTCCATGTACCAAAATCGGTGCACGGAAACGCGCCCACAATAGAAATCTCTCTGCCTCTTTCCCCCACGGCGGGGTTTTTCATGAGAAGCGCGGTATAATAGAAGCCCGCCGTTTGAGCGATTCCTTTTTCTTACACAAATAGAATGCCGTTTACCGTGCTTCCTCATCCTCCAACTCGCTTTGCAGCATGACTTTCAGCCGATTTAACTCTGCTTCGTGCTCCCGCAGCTTCATCTGATTGGTTTAAGATAGATTCCGGCGTTAATGCCGTCATAATGTTATGCTCACTTACTCATGGTGGTGGCTATTTTTTGCTTTTTGTGAAAGAAAAAAGTTCTTAAGGTATTCGAAAAATCCGCGAATGTTCTCGTTGTCTGCTCTTGCATAATTGTAAGAAATAACAATATCTCGCTTAAACGGGAAGTCGGTGATTTTTGCGAGCCTTATGTGCTC
>CANQGN010000048.1 GCA_947623215.1 uncultured Clostridia bacterium | reverse complement strand
ACCGCCCCGGGGGCGGCAAGGTCCGGGTCGGCCGCCAGCGCCTGCCACATGGCCGAAAAGTTGGTTTGAAAATAGGCGGGGTCGGCCTGCACCAAATCGCTCAGCCGCCGCTGCACCGTCATTACGTCGATTAACCCCGCAATTTGCGAGGCTAAAGAGCCGATAATAACCGGCACCGCAATGACAATGAGCGAGCGCAGCGTAGCCGACCGGCTAACGGTGGGCGGGCCGGCGGCGACCAATTTGGCGGGGGAAATGCCGTCTCCCACCCGCTGAAAGCGCAGCCGCAGGTAAAGGGCGCCAAACAGCGTGCCCAGCATAATGCCGGCAATGGCGGCGGCCGACTGGTAGGCCGGCGAGTAACCTGCCCGGTAAACGGCGTAGGCCAGCGCCAAGCCGATGACTACCTTGCCCAGCGCCTCTATGACCTGCGAGCAAGCGGTGGGGGTCATGTTGCACATGCCCTCGTAATACCCGCGGTAGGTAGACATAATACAGCAGAAAAGTATGCAGGGGGCAATCACCAAAATGCCCCAAAACGCGCCGGTGCTGCCGCCGATAATGCGCAAATAGGGGTAAGCCGCCGCCCACAGCAGCAGCGTGCCCCCTACCCCAATGCACCAGAACACCCGCCGGGCAACGGTGAGCACCTGCCGGGCGTCTGCATACTGCTCGTTTGCCATGGCAGAGGCCACCATGCGGCAGACCGCCACCGGCATACCCGCCAGCGCAATGGAGTAAACCGGCAGGTAGAGGTCGTAAGCGGTTTGAAAATACCCCATGCCCAGCTCGCCGATAAGGTTGCCGAGGGGGATTTTAAAGAGGGCGCCCAGTACCTTTACCACGGCCGTGGCGGCCACCAAAATGGCCGCGCCCTCTAAAAAGCTCTGTTTTCGGTTATGCGCTTTCACGCCTTTCAATTGCAACACATCACATTCATTGTTTTTACTCTATTTTATGTTAAAGGCAGGGCGCGTTATGCCCGCCCGGCGGGGGTTGTAGCGGGGTAAAAGCCCTCTTCCCGCCAAATTTGGTTCATCAGCTCGTACCGGCGCAGCGGCATACCGGTGTACACGCAGTTAGAGGTGCAAAACACGTAGCCCCAGCCGCCGGTCATGCCGTCTTTCAGGCTGCGGCGCACGTCGGCGATGACTTCTTCGTCTGTACCCGTTTGCAGCAGGCCGCAGTTTACGTTGCCGCAGAGCGCTACCCTGTCGCCGTATTGGCGTTTCACCGCCGCCAAGTCTACCCCGCCCTGCGGGTCGAGCGAATGCAGGGCGTGGGGGTTGCACTGCACCAGCTGGTCGAGAATGGGCAAAATGTTGCCGTCGCTGTGTTTAATGGTATACAGCCCCATGGCGCGGTAGCCCGCGATTAACTGCTGCAAATAGGGGGCGACGAAAACCGAAAACTGCGTGGGGCTTAAAAAGGGGCCGGCGTTTAAGCAATAGTCCGAGCAGAGCGCTACGCCGTCTATCAGGTTCCAGCGGTTGGCAAACACCCGCTCATACTCCGCCAGCTTTTGCTCTACCTGCTGCGCCGCCTGCTCGCACATTTGCTCCGGCTCGTCCGCCAGGCGGTAGGTAAAGTCCAGCATGTGGTCGCCATCCGGCACGCCGTAGGTGGCGTCGCCATGCAGCATTAAAAAGTAGCGGTTGCCGGTCATGGCGCGAATTTGCTCTAAAATGGGCACAGCGCCGGCCGGGGTTTCGTGCACAAATATGGCGTCGTGCCCGTAGCGCTCGGCGGTCATCACGTACATTTCGGCCAAGCTGCGGTAGTGGGCCTGCCGCTCTTCGTTCGACATCTGGTTCCACTGGGCAAAGTGCCGCTGGCTGTGGTGCACCACGCCAAAGGCCTCCATGGTGAGAAAAAACACCAGCTCAAAGGTGGGCGCCCGGCCGGTAACCGGTCGGCGCTCCAGCGCGGCAATAAACCGCTCGCGGGGGGACTGCTCGCTCATGGTTTTCACTCCCTGTTCCCTTTGTTTTGCCTATTTACCTATTTAAAAGGTCAGGCGGGGGGCAATGTAGTCGGCAAGCCCTTCTACCGGCAAGCGCAGCTGCTCCATACTGTCGCGGTCGCGCAGGGTTACGCAGCCGTCGGTTTCGGTTTCAAAGTCTACCGTAATGCAAAACGGCGTGCCGATTTCGTCCTGTCGGCGGTAGCGCTTGCCAATGGAACCCGTTTCGTCGTAATCCACCATAAAGTGCTTGGAAAGGTCGGCGAAAAGGGCGGTTGCGCGCTCGCTCAGCTTTTTAGAGAGGGGCAGCACCGCCGCCTTGTAGGGGGCCAGCGCGGGGTGCAGCCGCAGCACGGTGCGCACGTCGCCCTCGGCCAGTGTTTCTTCATCGTACGCGTCGCACAAAAAGGCCAGCGCCACCCGGTCGGCCCCCAGCGAGGGCTCTATGACGTAGGGAATATATTTTACGCCCTTTTGCTGGTCAAAATACTCCAGCGGCTTGCCGCTTTCGCGGGCGTGGCACTTTAAGTCAAAGTCGGTGCGGTCGGCAATGCCCCACAGCTCGCCCCAGCCAAAGGGGAAGAGATATTCAATATCCGTCGTGGCGTTTGAGTAGTGCGAAAGCTCCTCTTTTTCATGGTCGCGCAGCTTTAGGTGCTCGTCGTTCATGCCGAGCGAGAGCAGCCAGTTGTGGCAAAAGCTTTTCCAATAGGCGAACCACTCTAAATCGCTGCCCGGCTCGCAGAAAAATTCCAGCTCCATTTGCTCAAACTCCCGCGTGCGGAAGGTAAAGTTGCCGGGGGTGATTTCATTGCGGAAGGATTTACCGATTTGCCCCACGCCGAAGGGGATTTTTTTGCGAGTGACCCGCTGAATGTTCTCAAAGTTTACAAAAATGCCCTGCGCGGTTTCGGGGCGAAGGTAAATTTCGCTTTTGGCGTCTTCCGTAACCCCCTGAAAGGTTTTAAACATTAAGTTAAACTGGCGAATGTCGGTAAAATTGCACTTGCCGCATTCCGGGCAGGCAATTTGGTGCTCGCGAATATAGTCGCTCATCTGTTCGGTCGACCAACCGGCGGGGTTGGCCCCGGCGGCCTCGATTAACTGGTCGGCGCGGTGGCGGGTGTGGCACTCTTTACAGTCCATTAACGGGTCAGAAAAGCCCCCCACATGGCCGGAGGCCACCCACACGCGGGGATTCATTAAAATAGCGGCGTCTAACCCCACGTTGGTAGGCGACTCTTGCACAAACTTTTGCAGCCAGGCCTTTTTTACGTTGTTTTTAAAGAGCACGCCCAGCGGGCCGTAGTCCCAGGTGTTAGAAAGGCCGCCGTAAATCTCTGACCCCGCAAAGACGAATCCCCTGCCCTTGGCCAGAGTTACAATTTTTTCCATGGTTTTTTCTTGATGCTGCATGGTAACGCTCCTCACTGGTGGTGAAATTCAAAAAGTTTTTCAACTTATTGTAACACAGAAACCAAAAAATGCAAGTATTTATGCCGCGAAACGCCCAAAAAGAGCGCTTTTGGCCGCCCGCCCCACCGCCAAACGGCGGGAAAATGAAAAAAGCTTGAAAAAAGCACTTGATTTTTGCCGGGGGATTTGGTAGAATAACAAAGCCCTGTGGAGAAATGTCCGAGCTGGTCGAAGGAGCACGATTGGAAATCGTGTATACGGTTACAGCCGTATCCGGGGTTCGAATCCCCGTTTCTCCGCCAAACCGGCAAGTCTTTTTCTGAACTTGAAAGGCTTGCCGGTTTTTTCTTTTTTTACCTTGCTTCATACGGGAGACTTGCTATGATACCGGAAGCCCAACAACCCCAAACGACAGGCCGCGAGCGCTGCAACTGGTACTGGCTCAGCCGGTACCGGGGCGCCCTTTACGGCCTGTTTATGGTGTGGATTTTTCTTTTTCACGTGCAGGACGGCTTGGAGGGCATGAAGGTCTCGCGCTACGCCTTGCAGCACGTGGTAACCAGCGGCAACTTTGGGGTAGACGCGTTTTTGTTTTTGTCCGGCATTTCACTCTACTTCGCCATGCAAAAGCGGGGCGGGTGCGTGCGGCGGTTTTACGCCGGGCGGTTTACCCGCATTTTGGTTGTTTACCGCATATTCAGCCTGCCTTATTTTGCCCTGCTGAACCTGACCGGCCTTGAAACAGCGGCCGAGACCTGGCAGCAAATTACCTTTACCCGGCCGGGGGGCAGCGCCATGTGGTTTTTGGGCTGCATTGCCCTTTGCTACGCCCTCTACCCCGCCCTTTACCGGCTGATCGTGCGCGGGCAAAAGGCGCTCTGCCTGCTGCTGACCGCCCTTTATATCATTCTGCTGGCCATTTGGAACACCCTCAACCCGGAGGGGTTTGCGGTGCTGGAGATTATGTTTTGCCGCTTCCCCGTGTTTGTGCTCGGCGCGCTGGCCGGGCCGCTGGTGTATGAGAAAAAGCCGGTGCGCCCCGCCCTGCTGGTGGTGCTGTTACTGCCGCTGTTTGCCCGCGACCTGATAGAAACGCCGCTGCGGCTTTACCCCGCGCTGGACGTTTACCGCGATTTGATTCACCGGCTGTTTGGCAGCCTGCAAGCCGTGGGGGTGGTCTTTTTGCTGGTGCTGCTGCTGCGTTATTTGGAGGGCGGCCGCCTTTACCGCTGGCTTTCCGCCTTTGGCGGCATTACCTTAGAGTTTTACGTGGTGCACATTGCGGTGCGCAAGGTGTTACGCGCATTTTTAGGCTGGCAGCCCCACCGGTGGCTGGGCGTTCTCGCTTTTATATTCGTTTATTTTGTGCTGTCGCTGCTCGGCGCCCTCTTGTTGCACCGCCTGCTGAACTGGCTGCTGCGCCCCCGGGGCAACAAAGCCGCCCGCCAGCCGCAGGGTTAACGGCCCCTCCCCCGCCGCTCTTTTTTAACAAGTTCAAAAAAACGCACGCTCGCCCGAATGCAATGGAAAATCGGGAAAGCGTGCGTTTTTGTTTGGAATAACGGGGTCGAGAAGAGAATTAGTCTACCTTCGGCAGCTTATCGGCGTAGGCCTTCAGCTCTTCGTCGGTGGGAATATAATCATCCATTTTGCCCTCGTGGAACTTCTCAAAGGCCACCATGTCAAAGTAGCCGGTGCCGGTAAGGCCAAAGAGAATGGTCTTTTCTTCGCCGGTTTCTTTGCATTTCAGCGCTTCGTCTATGGCCACGCGAATGGCGTGGGAGCTTTCGGGCGCCGGCAAAATGCCCTCTACCCGGGCAAACTGCTCCGCCGCCTCAAACACGCTGGTTTGGGGTACCGAGACAGCCTCCATATACCCGTCGTGGTAAAGCTGTGAGAGCACCGGGCTCATGCCGTGGTAGCGCAACCCGCCCGCGTGGTTGGGCGCGGGAATAAAGTCGCTGCCCAGCGTGTACATTTTGGCCAGCGGGCAAACCATGCCGGTATCGCAAAAGTCGTAAGCAAACACGCCGCGGGTAAAGCTGGGGCAAGAGGCAGGCTCTACCGCCACAATGCGGTAGTCGGCCTCGCCCCGCAGCTTTTCGCCCATAAAGGGGGCAATCAGCCCGCCGAGGTTGGAACCGCCGCCGGCGCAGCCGATGATAACGTCCGGCTTGACGCCGTATTTATCCAGCGCGATTTTGCTCTCTAACCCAATCACCGACTGGTGCAGCAGCACCTGATTTAACACCGACCCCAGCACGTAGCGGTAGCCGGGGTTGGAGACGGCAACCTCTACCGCCTCTGAAATGGCGCAGCCCAGCGACCCGGTGGTGCCGGGGTGCTCTGCCAAAATTTTGCGGCCTACGTTGGTGGTGTCAGAGGGCGAAGGGGTTACCGAAGCGCCGTAGGTGCGCATAACCTCTCGCCGAAAGGGCTTTTGCTCGTAGCTGACCTTCACCATGTACACCTTGCAGTCTAAATCCAAATACGAGCAGGCCATAGAAAGGGCGGTGCCCCACTGGCCGGCGCCGGTTTCGGTGGTAACGCCTTTCAGCCCCTGCTTTTTGGCGTAATAGGCCTGGGCAATGGCGGAGTTTAACTTGTGCGAACCGCTGGTGTTGTTACCCTCAAACTTGTAGTAAATTTTCGCGGGGGTTTGCAGCTTTTCTTCCAAACAATAGGCCCGCACTACCGGCGAGGGGCGGTACATTTTGTAAAACCGCTGAATTTCGTCTGGAATGTCAAAGAAGGGGGTGGTATTGTCCATCTCCTGCTGCACCAGCTCTTCGCAGAAGACCGCGCCCAGCTCCTCCGCCGTCATGGGCTGGTGGGTGCCGGGGTTCATAAGCGGGGCGGGCTTGTTCTTCATGTCGGCCCGCAGGTTGTACCATTTGGTGGGCATCTCGTGTTCGTCCAGATAGATTTTGTAAGGGATTTTGCTTTCTGCCATGGTTGCTGATCGCTCCTTTCAAAATAAACGCGGGACAAAACAAAACAGTCCTGCCCCAGTGCTTGCTGGGACAGGACTGTGTAAACGGCAACTTTACACCGCCCTGCGGTGCCACCCGGCTTCACCTGCCGACCTTGTGGTAAAGGGCCGCCAGGCGCTCTCATGACGTACAGATTATACGTCGGCCGCTGTAACGTGCGGAACACGGCGCCCTTACCGGCCGGGCGGGCTTTCTTTTCAAAGCCCCCCGACTTTGAGTTTGCCCTCCAAAGTCCATTCGCGCAGTAGGCGCCGCCGCAATTCCACCGCCTGCGGCTCTCTGAAAAAAGGTCGCCGAACGCTGCGCTACTACTCTTTGTCATCGGTTTTGTTTATTATAAACCGCCAAAAGCAAAAAGTCAAGGTTTTTTTCTCTTTTGCGGGGCGGATTTGCACTTTTTTTCTTGACAGCCGGAATGGGGTGTGATAAGATATGACATTGTAAAAGCAATGCAATTCGGCGGAAAGTTGCCAAAGTGAAGCGGTTTTTTTCAACACTTCCCCGCTTTGCGGCGGCCGCCCCGGGTTGCAGCGCTTAGCCAAGCGTTTGGCGACAAACGCAAGAATTGAAAAAAAGAGAGGTTTGTTCAAAATGAAACGTTTTGTAAGACTGCTTTGTCTTGCCCTCAGCGTGGCGCTGGTGCTTTGCTGCGCCGCCTGCGGCGAAGGCTCGAACGACGGTGACGCCACCGCCGCCGCCATTAAGTTGGGCGGCATCGGCCCGCTTACCGGCGACGCCGCCATTTACGGCAACGCTGCCATGAACGGCGCTAAAATTGCGGTAGACGAAATTAACGCGCTGGGCGAAGCCATTCAGTTTGACTTCCGCGCCGAAGACGACGTAAACGATGCCGAAACGGCCACCAATGCCTACAACACCCTGCTCGACTGGGGCGCCAAAGCCATTATCGGCACCGTTACCACCACCCCCTGCATTGCGGTTTCGGCCAAGGCCAACACCGACCGGGTGTTTATGCTCACCCCCTCTGCCTCTTCTACCGACGTGATTAAAGACAAAGACAATATGTACCAAATCTGCTTTACCGACCCCAACCAGGGCATTGCGGCGGCGGACTATATTGCCGAGAACATGGCCGGTAAAAAGGTGGCCGTCATTTACCGCAACGACGACGCTTACTCGCAAGGCATTCGCGACACCTTTGTGCAGGAAGCCGCCGCGAAAAACGTAACCGTGGTAGACGAAACCACCTTTACCAAAGACACCGCCACCGATTTTTCGGTACAGCTGACCTCCGCCCAGTCGAAGGGCGCGGAAATCGTCTTTTTGCCCATTTACTACCAGCCCGCTTCGGTTATTTTGGCCCAGGCCAAGCAGATGAACTTCGCCCCCACCTTCTTTGGGGTAGACGGTATGGACGGTATTTTAACCTTAAAGGATTTTGATACCTCTTTGGCCGAAGGCGTAATGCTGCTGACCCCCTTTGCCGCCGACGCGCAGGACGAACGCACCAAGAGCTTTGTTGCCGAGTATGAAAAGCGGTTTAACGAAACGCCCAACCAGTTTGCGGCCGACGGTTACGACGCCGTTTACACCTACTACGCCGCCATGAAGCAGGCGGGCGTTACGGCCGATATGGACGCTGCCGCCGTTTGCGACAAAATGGTAGCTACCATGCCCACCATTAGCGTAGACGGGTTAACCGGTACCGGCATGACCTGGAAAGCCACCGGCGAGGTTTCAAAAGCGCCTCGCGCCGTGGTCATTCAAAACGGCGTATACGTGACCCCGTAACCACGGGCTTTCACGCGCCGAGCTTCCCACTTTGTTTTCTTCGGCCGCCGTTAAGCGCTTGTACTTACCGGCGGCCGTTCTTCTTATTTGGTTTGCACCCGACAGGGCCGAATCATCCGAATCAAAAGATTTTGCCTGCCAAAACCGGTTCGTCCCTATCGGGTACAAACCGTTCATTCACCAAAATTTACTACTACTGATTTACTAACAAGGTAAGGGGTTCGTATGGAGTTTTTATCCTATCTTATCTCGGGCGTCAGTTTAGGCAGCGTGTACGCCATTATTGCCCTTGGCTATACCATGGTGTACGGCATTGCCAAAATGCTCAACTTTGCCCACGGCGACGTCATTATGGTGGGCGGCTACATGTCGCTGTTCGCCATGACCCTGCTCGGGCTGCCGGGCTGGGCGGCCGTTTTGGCGGCCATGGCGGTGTGCACCGTTTTGGGCGTGGTAATAGAAGGCTTCGCCTACCGCCCGCTGCGGCAGGCAAGCTCGCTGGCCGTGCTGATTACCGCCATTGGCGTTTCGTACTTTTTGCAAAACGCCGCGCAGCTGCTGTTTGGCGTAAACCCCCGCAGCTATATTCCCGTGGTTTCGGGCGCCGTGAATTTATTTGGCGGCCGGCTTTCTATCTCTATGGTTTCGCTGGTTACCGTAGCGGCCTGTATTGTCATTATGATTGCCCTTACCCTGTTTACCGCCAAAACCAAGCTGGGCAAGGCCATGCGCGCCTGCTCAGAGGATAAAGGCGCGGCGCAGCTGATGGGCATAAACGTAAACCGCACCATTTCGGTTACCTTTGCCATTGGTTCTGCGCTGGCGGCGGTGGCGGGGGTGCTGCTTTGCTCCTCTTACCCCACCTTAATGCCCACCACCGGCTCCATGCCCGGCATTAAGGCCTTTACCGCCGCGGTGTTTGGCGGCATCGGGTCCATTCCCGGCGCCTTTTTGGGCGGTATTTTGCTGGGCATTATAGAATCCTTCGCCAAGGCCTACATTTCTACCCAGCTGGCCAATTCCATTGTATTCGCCGTGTTAATTGTGGTGCTGCTGGTTCGCCCGGCGGGGCTGCTGGGCAAATACGTGCCCGAAAAAGTGTAAAGGGGGGCAACCATGAAACGCTGGACTACCTTAAAAAAGACCACCCGCAGCGACTTTATTACTTACGCCATGGTCATTGTCGCCTTTGCGCTTGCGTCGCTGCTTTCTGGCGGCGGGCTGCTCAGCCGCTCGCAGCAGGGGCTGCTGGTGCCCATTTGCTGCTACATTTCTATGGCCGTTTCGCTTAACCTTACAGTGGGGGTTATGGGCGAGCTCAGCCTCGGCCACGCCGGGTTTATGAGCGTGGGCGCCTTTATGGGGGTTATC
>CANQGN010000047.1 GCA_947623215.1 uncultured Clostridia bacterium | reverse complement strand
CACCGTGCTGCCGGGGTAGTACCAGCTTAAAATCTCCCGCCAGGTACTGCCCTGCGCCGCCATGGCACAAGCGCCGTACTGGCTCATGCCCACCTGGTGGCCGTACCCCCGCACGGTAAACGTTGCCTCCTCTTCCCCCACCGTGAGGTCAAAATTGGCCGAGCGGAGCGAAAAGGCCGCCCGCAGCGCCCGGCCGGTAAAGGCCACCCCGCCAATTGTGACGCGCTGCACGCCGCCGCTTTCGGTGCGAACTACCTCCCCCACCGCGCAGTCGTCGTCTATTCCCTCTCCCCCGCCTATGGTGCGCAGCCCGGCGGCAAAGTCTGCCAGCGCCAGCGTTTTGGTAGAAATGTAGTCTTCGCTCGTTAAGTCGGCCGCGCTTTCTACCGGAGTTAGGTAGGGCACGGCCTCCCCCCACACCGCCTCGGCCGACTCCGTTCGCCCGGCCGAAAGGCTGTGGTAAACCGTCATGGCAAGCTCGCCCCCGTAGCACACCCGGTAGTCTGCCACCTCGGCAATCCACCCCCGCCATTCTTTTTCTCGCTGCTCTGCTTCGTCGCCGCCGCCCCATTTTTGCAAAATTTCCTCCCGCGAGCGGTAGCATTGGTCGGTGGCGGCGTCGTCGCTTACGTCTGCCCCCAGCAGCGCGGCGGGCGGGTTGGCCTGCCGCTGCCCCCGCCGGTAAAGCGCCAGCGTAGCCGCCGCCACCGCCTGCGCTTTTACCGCTTGCCCCGGCGCATCGTCCGGCAGCTCGCTCGCCGCCACCCCAAACAAATAGTCGGGCAGCGAAACGCTCTCTACCGCGCCGCTTTCTGCCCGCAGCACCTGCAAGGCCGCGGGCTCGCCCTCCCCCGCCCCGCTTGCCCCGCCCGGTCGGCTTTCCGCCGCCGGGGCGGGCAGGGCCAGCGTCGGCAGCAGCGCCATGCAGCAAAACACCGCCAGCGCCGTAATCCCGTATCCTTTGTTCATTCTCCCGTCCCCTCTCTGTTGCGGGCGGGCAGCCGCCTCGCCCTGTTTTTGCCAAAAAAAGCCGCTTTTTTGCCCAAACGCATTGACTTTAAGACCATTATCATGTAAAATATTGTTTCAAGGTTTGTACTCTACCGGTGCAAATAATATTTAGAAACCGCGCCCGTTTGTATAAAAGGGGCCGCCGTTTCAGAAAGGAACCTCAACCTTATGCAGCAAACCCATTCCAAAATCTCCATGCAGTCCTTGTCCAAATTATGCGAGGAATACAAAAAAAATAACTGCATTGACCCGGCTGATTTTAAAAAATATGACGTAAAACGGGGGCTGCGCAACGCCGACGGTTCGGGCGTTATGGCGGGGCTGACCCGTATTTGCAACGTGCACGGCTACGTGCTGAGCGACGGCGAGCGCCTGCCGGACGAAGGCCACCTGACCTACCGCGGCATTGACGTGAAAGACATTATAGACGGCTGCGACGCCGATGGTCGCTTTGGCTTTGAAGAGGTGGTGTGGCTGCTGCTCTTTGGCGAGCTGCCCGACCGCGAAAAGCTGGAGGGATTTAAAGAAATTTTAGGCGAATGCCGCGAACTGCCGGAATTTTTTGCCGAGGATATGATTTTAAAATCTCCCTCGCCGGATATTATGAACAAGCTGGCCCGCTCGGTGCTGGCCCTCTATTCTTACGACTATAACCCGGACAATACCGCCATTCCCAATATTTTGCGCCAGTCCATTGAGCTCATTGCCCAGCTGCCCACCATTATGTCTTACGCTTACCAGGTAAAGCGGCGGCAGTACGAGCACAAAAGCATGTTTTTTCACCCCATTAACCCCGCCTACTCTACCGCCGAATCCATATTATCTTCCATTCGCATGAACCGTAAGTTTACGGAAGAAGAGGCCCGGCTGCTGGATTTGTGCATGATTTTGCACGCCGACCACGGCGGCGGCAACAACTCTACCTTTGCCTGCCGGGTGCTTTCCAGCTCCGGTACCGACACCTACTCGGCCATTGCGGCGGCTATCGGTTCGCTAAAAGGCCCGCTGCACGGCGGCGCCAACGCCAAATGTATGGAAATGCTAAGCTACATGCGCGAGGCGGTGCGCGACCCCAAAGACGACGAGCAGGTTGTCGCCTTTTTAACCGGCCTGCTCAACCGCGAGCAGGGCGACCGCTCGGGCAAAATTTACGGCGTGGGGCACGCCATTTACACCCTCTCTGACCCCCGCGCGGTGATTTTGCGCGACCGCGCCCGGAGCTTGGCGCAGGAGAAAGGCTTTGGCGACGACTTTACCCTGCTCGAGCAGGTAGAGCGGCTGGCCCCCTCTGTTTTTGCCAAGGTAAAGGGCAGCGAAAAGCCCATTTGCGCCAACGTAGACCTATACTCCGGGTTGGTTTACCGCTCGCTCGGCATTCCGGACGATTTGTTTACCCCCATGTTTGCCGTGGCCCGCATTGCCGGTTGGTGCGCCCATAGGGTAGAGGAATTTGTCTCCGGCGGCCGCATTATTCGCCCCGCCTACCGCGCCCTGCACCGCACTGCCCGCTATTTGCCGCTCAGCGAACGCTGACGAACCATAAAAAGGGAGTCGATTTTTTCATGAAGCAACGTCCTTTTTTCTATATTCTCTGTGTGCTGCTGCCCGTTGCCACGGCCCTGCGGGCCTGGCAGCTGGCCGTTACGGTAGAACCCTCTGGCTTTTACAGCCCGGCTTACGTCACCCTGTGCACCTGGCTGGAGGCGGGGCTCTTTTGCCTGCTGGCGGTCTATTGGCTCGCCGCCCGGCTGGCGCTGCGCAAAACCGCGCCTGCCCCCGCCCCCGGTAAGCCCACCGCCGCGGCCGCGCTGGCAGTAGCGGTGCTGTGCATTCCCCAGGGCATGAGCGACTGGCAGGCGACCGAGGGCGTTTTGGCCCGGGGCGTGCTGCTGGCCGCCTCTATTTGCCTTGCCGTGAGCTTTGTGGTATTGGCCAGCTACTGGTTCAAAGCCCAAACGCCCCCCACCTTTGCCTTTATGGCGCCGGTTATTACCGAGCTTGCCCGGCTGGTGGTCTATTACGCCGGCTACAACGGCATTGCCAAACTGAGCGATAACGTGTTTACCGTGTTGTTCTGCTGCGCGTTTTTGTGCTTTTTGCTGGCCAGCCTGCGGGTGTTTACCCTGCCCGATTCGCCCTGCGGCTCGCTGGTGGGCGCCGGGGCCGCCACGGCGGTGCTGGGCGCGGCCGTTACCCTGTCGCACTGGTTTGCGGGCGAGGGCACCCTTCGCACGCTGGGCCTTGGGGGCTGCCTTTACGCCGTTACCCTGCTTGCCCACGTAGCCTTTCGCGCCAAGCCCGGTGAAGCGCCGACAGAGGACGCCGAGCGCGACGACCAGCCCATAAAAGAAAAACCGAAATCCAAGAAAAAACCCCGCCGCCAGCCGGAGGAACCCCCCGCATTGCCGGTAGATTTAACCCCGGCGGACGGCGCCATTATGCTGCCGCGCGAGGAAGAGGAAGAAGACGACCCCCTGCGCAACATGCCCGCCCCCACGCCGGGAGGCATTGCCCTGCCGACCGATTTGCTGGCCGAGGCGGAGCAGACCGACCCCGCCCCCGCCCCCAAACGCAAGAAAAAAGCCGCCCGTAAAGCGGAAGCGGAGGCGGAAGCCAAAGAAAAAGAGGCGGTAAGGCCCCCAAAACCCGCCGCCAAACCCCAGCCCAAAGTGGAACCGAAGCCCCAACCGCAGCCGGAAGCGAAGCCGGAACCGAAACCACAACCCCAGCCGCAGCCGAAAGCGGAAGTAAAACCGGAAGTAAAGCCCGAACCGCAACCGGAACCGAAGCCCGAACCCGCGCCGCAGTCGACAGACACGAGCGACCCGGCCGCGCTGGTAGAGCAGACCTTTCAAGATATTTTGCGCGACTTGCAGGAGGAATAACGCCCACCATGAAAAAGCTCCTGCTGCTGGGCGATTCCATTCGCCTGAACTACGCGCCCTACGTCTACCGGCGGCTTTCGGACGCGGCGGAGGTTCTGTCCCCCGAAGACAACGGCCGCTTTGCCAAATACACCCTGCACGAGCTGCCGGGCTACCTTACCACTTACGGCGCGCCGGACGTGATTCACTGGAACAACGGCCTGTGGGACCTGCACCATTTTGACGGCGCGGCCCCCCTAACCCCCCTGCCGGAGTATCTGGCGGACCTAACCCGCTTGGCCCGGCTGCTGACCGCCACCGGCGCGCGGGTGCTCTTTGCCACCTCTACCCCCCTTCGGCCGGACAATGCGGAGTGGGACAATGCCGAAATTGAACGCTACAACGCGGCGGCAACGGAGCTGATGGAGCGGCTGAACATTCCGGTAAACGACCTGCACGCGCTGGTAACCGGCCGCGAATGGGAGCTGCTGAATGATGACAAAATTCACTTAAACCGGCTGGGCATTCGCCGGGTGGGCGACGCCGTAGTGGGCCGCCTGGCCCCGCTGGCGGTGTAAGGCGGCAAGAAAAACCGCCGAGCGCCAAAAAGCGACGGCCGAACGTTGAAACGAACTGATAAAACAAGGAGCAAACCGAAATGAAAAAGCTCTCTATAGCCTTTCTTGTTCTTTTGCTTGTATTCTCTGCCGTCGGGTGTTCGTCAAACGCCCCGTCTGACGCCAACTCCGCCACTGCGGGCAATTCTTCTGAAAAGCCCGCCGAACAAAAAGCCGAATTTGCCATTGGTGAAACATGGACGGTTGACGGTCAGTGGTCTCTTACCGTTACTGCCGTTTCGCTCACCGACGAACGCAATGAATTTGCCGAAACCAACCCTGCCGCCGTTTATATGGTAAATTACACCTACACCAACATCGGCTATCAAGATCCATCCGGCGTCATGGACGGGCTGTTTTTCGGCATGGATGACGCAATCGTTGACAGCGCCGGTACCATGGGTTACAGCTACCCCGGCGACGTAGCCAAAAATCCGCAGGAAACGCCGGTTGGGGCGACCTGCAACGCACAGGCGTGCATTGGCGTTGACCATGCGGGAACCTTCAAAATTACCGTCAATCAGTACGACGGCAACGGCGTAGAGCAAACCGCCACGTTCGTTGTTGCGCCGTAACGTTTGCTCCTGCCGTAAGGCAAGCGAAACCGCTTTTCCGAACGTTACTGAAAAAATTTCGGGAATTTTTCAGCTTCTACTTGCTTTTTTCCCGGTTTGGGATTACAATAAAGTCGAAATTATTTACAGGAGGAATTTTCCATGGTAAAAGTAGCGATTAACGGCTTCGGCCGTATCGGCCGTCTGGCGTTTCGCCAGATGTTTGAGGCGGACGGGTACGAGGTGGTCGCCATTAACGACCTGACCAGCCCCAAAATGCTGGCGCATCTGCTCAAGTACGACACCGCGCAGGGCTCCTTCATCGGGCGTTTGGGCGAAGGCAAACACACGGTGGAATCGACCGACGACTCCATTATTGTAGACGGCAAAGAGATTAAAATTTACGCCGTAAAAGACGCCAACGAATGCCCCTGGGGCGCGCTGGACGTTGACGTAGTGCTGGAGTGCACCGGTTTTTACACCTCTAAAGAAAAGGCCTCGGCCCACTTAAACGCCGGCGCCAAAAAGGTGGTTATCTCTGCCCCCGCCGGCAACGACCTGCCCACCATTGTGTACAGCGTAAATGAGAAGACCTTAACGAGCGACGACAAAGTGATTTCCGCCGCTTCCTGCACCACCAACTGCCTGGCCCCCATGGCCAAAGCGCTCAACGACTACGCCCCCATTCAAAGCGGCATTATGACCACCGTACACGCCTACACCGGCGACCAGATGATTCTGGACGGCCCGCAGCGCAAAGGCGACCTGCGGCGTGCCCGCGCGGGTGCGGTAAACATTGTGCCCAACTCTACCGGCGCGGCCAAGGCCATTGGTCTGGTAATTCCGGAGCTTAACGGCAAGCTCATCGGTTCCGCCCAGCGGGTACCGGTTCCCACCGGCTCTACCACCATTCTGGTTGCGGTGGTAAAGGGCAAAGACGTAACCAAAGAGGGAATTAACGCCGCCATGAAGGCCGCCGCCAGCGAATCCTTCGGCTATAACGAGGAAGAAATTGTTTCGTCCGACGTTATCGGCATGAAATACGGCTCGCTGTTTGACGCGACCCAAACCATGGTAAGCAAAATGGACGACGATACCTATCAGGTACAGGTAGTTTCCTGGTATGACAACGAAAACTCCTACACCAGCCAAATGGTACGCACCATTAAGTATTTTGCCGAGCTGGCCTAATCGCCGCTTCTGCTTTACCTGCTTTCTCGCCGGGGTCGCCGCGTTTTGCGGCGCCCCCGGTTTTTTGTTTTTCGCTTTTGCATTTGAATGTGCCACAGCAAAGGGCCCGCGCCAAACGGTGCGGGCCCTTTTTTGCTATTGTTTATCTGGTTATATCCGGCAACTTACGCTTTGGCCGCGCTCGTTTGCCGCAAAAGCGGCGTCTACCACCTGCATTACCCGCAGGGCTTCCTCCGGTTTTACTATCAGCTCTGCCTTGCCGTCTATGGCGTCGCATACGTTGCGGTAATAGTCGGCAAGGTCGGGGGCTACCTGCGGCAGGGGCAGCTCTTCCACCGTCTCGCGCGGGCGGGGGGCCATGGTGCGGGTGGGGCCGGCGGCGGTGTAGGTAATCACCTCGTCCCAGGCGAGCTCGTTTTCCTCTGCTAAGCGAATCATGCGACCGTGACAGTCCCAGTCGTCGATTTTGAAACTGCCCTCCCGGCAAGAGACGTGCCAGCGGGGCTGCAGCACAAAGCAGTTGGTGGCTACCTCTACCAGCGCCGAAAGGCCGTTTGCAAACCGCAAAAAGACCTTCATGTTGTCGTCTACCTCTACCCCCGGCATAAGGGCAAACAGGTGGGCGCCCACTTCTACCACCGGGCTGTCAACCAGCCACAGCAGCTGGTCGAGCAGGTGCACGCCCCAGTCCAGCAGCATACCGCCCCCCTCGGCCTTCACCCCCCGCCAGCCGTTGAGCACCCGGCGAGAACCCAGCACCCGGCTTTCTATAAAATAGGGTTCGCCCAGCGTGTTTTGGGCCAGCACTTCTTTGACCGTGCAAAAGTCCTTATCCCACCGGCGGTTTTGGTGCACGGTAAACACCCGGCCGCACTCTTTGGCAGTCGCCATAACGCTTTGCAGCTGCCCGGCGTTTAAGGTCACCGGTTTTTCGCACACCACGTGCTTGCCCGCCCGCAGGCAGGCCTCTGCCAGGGGCTTGTGAAAATCGTTGGGCGTGGCAATGGTGACCAGCTCTACCGCCGGGTCGGCCAGCAATTCTTCTAAACTGCCGTAGGCAAATAGCCCCTTTTGGTTGGCGTATTGCCGCCGCTCGGGGCGAATGTCCCAAATGCCTTTGAGATGCAGCCGGTCGGACAGGTTCGCGGCCAAATGCTCGCTGTGCCATTCGCCCATGCCGCCAAAGCCGATAATCGCGCATTGTTTTTGCATGATTCTCCCCCCTTTTTAAGCCCAGAACATTTCGCCCCGGGGCTCGCGAATAATCATATCTTTCAAAAAGGCGCAGGCCTTGGCCAGCCCCTCGCGGCCGCTCATGAGCGAATCTTCATGCTCAATACTGATAGCGCCGTCGTACCCCACCAGCCGCAGGGCAGAGAGAATGTCTTTCCACTTGGCGGTATCGCTGCCGTAGCCCACGGTGCGGAAAATCCAGGAGCGCCCCGCCTCATCTGCATAGGGTTTCGTGTCCAGCACGCCGTTGACCGCCGTGTTGTAGGGGTCTATGCGGGTATCTTTGGCGTGAAAATGGAAAATCGCCTCGCCCAGCGCCCGAATAGCCGCCACGGGGTCAATGCCCTGCCAGAGCAGGTGGCTGGGGTCCAAATTCGCCCCCAGCTGCGGCCCCACCGCCGCCCGCAGCTTTAACACCGTTTCGGGGTTGTACACGCAAAAGCCGGGGTGGGGTTCAAAGGCAATTTTGTTCACCCCGTGGGCCTCCGCAAAGGGGACAAATGCCTTCCAGTAGGGGATGAGCACCTGATTCCACTGGTAATCCAAAATTTCCAAAAAATCGTCCGGCCAGGGGCAAACCACCCAGTTGGGGTAGCGGGAACCCTCGCAGTCGCCCGGGCAGCCGGAGAAGGTGTTAATTTGGTGCACGCCGATTTTCTCTGCCAGCAGCACCGCCTGCCGCAGGTCGTGGTCGTAGGCCGCCGCCTTTTCTTTGTTGGGGTGAATGGGGTTGCCGTGGCAGGAAAGGGCAGAAATCACAAGCCCGGAGTCGGCCACCGTTTGCTGAAACGCCGCCAGCGCCGCCGGGTCGGCCAGCAGCCGGTCGGGGTTGCAGTGCCCCTTGCCGGGGAAGCCCCCGCAGCCGATTTCGCAGGCCTCTGCCCCCATGTCGCGAATGATAGCCAGCGCCTCTTTTAAGGGCAAAGAATCCAGCGGTACGGTTAAAACGCCTAATTTCATACAAAACCCCTCTTTCTTTCAGCTAAAACACCATTTTGCGAAACGTTTCTATGGTATATTGCAGCCCCGCCTCACCAAGGTTCCCCTGCCAGGTGGGGGAATGCGGCTCGATGGCGAGCATACCGTCGTAATGGAGGTAGTAGAGCATGGCCATAAAGGCCGACCAGTCGGTACCGTCCAGCCCCGCCGGGGGGTCGTCTACATGCTCGCCGCCGCAGTAAAGCGAACCTTTTAGGTGAATATGGGCAAAGCGGTGGCCCCACTGGCGCATTTCTGCCAAATAATCCCGCCCGCCGGCCAGACTGTGGGAGGGGTCAAATTTAATGCCCAGCTCCTTTAAATGGCCGTGCACAATGCTCCACCCCGGGTCGCAGTCTAAAAAGGTGTTCCAGTGGCAGTTGTAGGTGCACACCTTCACCCCCAGCGGCCGCGCGGCCGTAATAAGCCGCGAGAGATAGTCGATTGCCAGGGTGGCGTTGTCATAGAGCGACAGACCCTCTACCCGGTTGCAGCCGGTAATGTACACGGGGCAAGAGAGTTCCCCGCAGAGCGCCAGCAGCTGCTGCTCCCGTTGCAGCTCTTCTTCTATTACCCCGGCTTCGCTCACCCGGTCGGGCCCCCAGCGGCCAATGGCCCCAACGGCAACGCCGGTTTCGGCCGCGGCCTGCCGCAGCGCCGCTCTATCTTGCCAAACCGCCGCTAAATCCGCCCCTACGTTTAAGTCAAATTCGGCGGCCTCCAGCCCCAGCTCCGCCACCCGGCGAAGGCCCGCCGGGGTGGGGGCAGTAATGATACCCAGTTTCATCTTCTTTCAGCCCCCTCTTTGTCAGTCTTCAAAATACACCGGTTGGCCGGTTTTGGCCGACTGGTAAATGGCCTCTAATATGCGGGTAACGCAGGCCGCCTGCCGGGGCAAGGTAGAGGGTTCGCTGCCGGTTAGCACGGCCTCTACAAACAGGCGGGCTTCAATATCCTCCGGTGCACCGCCGCCTGCGCCGTCGTAAAAAGCAACGCCGCCGGCGGTAAGGTTGGGTTTTTCTATGTACTGGCGGCCGTGCTTTACGCCGTTTACCCGCACGCCGTCCATCATATCCAGCCCCGCCTTGGTGCCGCACAGGGTGGTGCGGGCCTCTACCGCGTCTATTAGATTGAGCGCCCAGCTGGATTCCAGCGAAACGGTAGCGCCGTTTTTCATCACCACAAAGCCAAAGGCAGAATCTTCTACCGTAAACTGCTTGGGGTCCCAGTCGCCCCAGGCGTTGCCGGTATCCGTCTGGTCGGCCAGCTTGCGGTAGGTGGTGCCCACCACCATTTTGGGCTCGTAATTGTTCAT
>CANQGN010000046.1 GCA_947623215.1 uncultured Clostridia bacterium | reverse complement strand
CCGCGCCGAGAATGATGCTCTTGGGATTGGCAATGAGCGGGCCGAAGTCCGTCATGCAGCCGACGCCTAGGAAGATCAGCGGCGGATAGATGCCCAGCTTTACGCCAAGGTACAGGTAGTCAAGCAGCCCGGCGCTGACCGAGAAAACGTTGCGGGCAAGCTCGGTACCGCTCGCCAGCAGCACGCCGTCGGTTACGGCAATGCCTTTTACGTCCAGCACCACGTTCACGCTTTGGGCCAGCACTTCGCCCGCCTGGTTTACCACCTGGCCGGCGGCGTTCAGCAAGGCGCCGTCTTGCAGGGCAATACCGGTTACGTGGCCGAAGAGCTGTTGGCCCAGCGCCACGTCGCCCGAGGGCAGCAGCTGAAAGTACCCCGCCTGTAAATACTCGGCGTTTAAGTCTGCCGAGCTTACTACATTTGCCCCGCCAAACAGCTCCCAGTTCACATGCCCGCCGGCAAACAGCTCCGGGTGGTACATCTCTGCCCCCGGCAGGTTGGTGAGCAGCATACCAATGGCAATGGGCAGCAGCAGCAACGGTTCAAACTTTTTTACAATGGCAAGGTAGCAAAGCACAAAGGCGATGATCATCATGGCAATATTCGCCCAGTTGCCCGCCAGCAAATAAAACCCGGTATCCTTTAAAAAGTTGAGTATGGATTCCATCGGTTTTTTCCTCCCCGTGCCGGTTAGCCCAACAGGCAGAGCGCCGCGCCGGTTTCTACCGCCTGGCCCGCCGAAGCCGACACCGACAGCACGGTACCGTCGTGCGGGGCCATACTTTCATTTTCCATTTTCATGGCTTCCAGCACCATGAGCACCTGCCCCTTGGTTACCCGGTCGCCGGCCTTTACGTTTACGGTTAAAATATTGCCCGGCATGGGGGCGCAAACCGGCTCGCCCGCACCGGCGGGGGCGGTAGGGGCGGCAGGCGCGGGCGCGGCAGCGGGGGCTGCGGCGGGCGCGGCGGCCTCGGCCGGGTCTACTACCTCCAGCGTAATGTCATACTGCGTTCCGTTTACCGTTACACGATACTGTTTCATTTTTGTTTTACCCCTTTCAAATTACACTTTACGAAACGAGGTCACGCGAATGGCCTCTACCTCTGTGCCGAGTTCCTCTGCCACGGCGGCCGAAACGGCGGCCAGCAGCTGCTGGCGGTTTTCTACCGGCTGGTCGGGCGCGGGCTGGGCGGCGGGCTGCGGCTGGGCCGGCGCTTTACCGCAAAACAGCCCCAACAGCTTGCACACCACTATGAGGCATATCAGCCCCACAAACACCGTGCCGACGCCCATAAGGCAAATAAAGAGCACGCCGGGGTCGGTTTTAGAAAAGTTTTCAAAGCCAATATCGAAGTTCAACATGGTTTTGCACACCTCCTGTTCAAGCGGGTTTTTGATTCCATGCTATTTTTTCGCCCAACTGTCTTTCAGCGCGACCGTTCGGTTCAAAACGGGCGCGTCGTCGGTCGAGTCGGGGTCTACGCAAAAATATCCCTGCCGCATAAACTGAAAGCTCTCGCCCGGCTGTAAGGGCAGCAGCGAGCGGTCGATTTTGCAGCCGGTCAGGGTAACGGCGGAGTTGGGGTTCAGGTTGGCGGTAAAATCGCCCGTTTCGGTTTCGTTAGAGGGATTTTCTACCTGGAACAGCCGGTCGTACAGCCGCACGGTCGCGTCTGCCGCCGCGGCGGCCGAAACCCAGTGCAGCGTGCCCTTTACCTTGCGGCCGTCCGGGCTTTCGCCTCCTTTACTTGCCGGGTCGTAGGTGCAGTGCACCGCCGTTACGTTGCCGTTATCGTCCGTTTCTACCCCCGCGTAGCGCAAAAAGTAGGCGCCTTTCAGCCGCACCTCCCGTTCCGGGCAGAGGCGGAAAAAGCCTTTGGGGGGAGTGAGCGAAAAATCGTCTCGCTCAATATAAAGCTCGCGCGAAAAGGTAACCGGCGCGCTGCCCAGCTCCGGCGCGTTGGGGTTAATTTCTACCGGCAGCTGCTCGGTTTGGCCTTCGGGGTAATTGTCTACAATTACTTTGAGCGGCCGCAGCACCGCCATGGCGCGGGGGGCGGTGAGGTTCAGCCGGTCGCGCACGCAGGCCTCCAGCAGGGCAAAGTCAATGACCGAGTTGGCCTTGGCCACGCCGATGCGCTCGCAAAAATCGCGAATGGCCTCGGGCGGGTAGCCCCGGCGGCGCAGGCCGCACAGGGTGGCCATGCGGGGGTCGTCCCACCCCGCAACAATGCCGTCGTTCACCAGCTTTAAGCATTTGCGTTTGCTCGTCAGGGTGTAGTTTACGTTCATGCGGGCAAACTCGATTTGCCGGGGAGGATTCTTGATACCGAGGGTTTGCAGCGCCCAGTCGTAAAGCGGGCGGTGATTTTCAAACTCCAGCGAGCAGAGCGAATGGGTAACCCCCTCGCGGGCGTCAGAAAGCGGGTGGGCGAAGTCGTACATGGGGTACACGCACCATTTGTCGCCCGTGCGGTGGTGGGTGGCCTTGAGCACCCGGTAAAGCACGGGGTCGCGCATATTCAGGTTGGGGGAGGCCATGTCGATTTTCGCCCGCAGCACGCGGGAACCCGTTTCAAACTCCCCCGCCGTCATACGGCGAAAGAGGTCGCGGTTTTCTTCTACCGTGCGGTTGCGGTAGGGGCTTTCGCGCCCCGGCTCGGTCAGGGTGCCGCGGTACTCCCGCATTTCGTCGGGCGACAAATCGCACACGTAGGCCTTGCCCATGTCTATCAGCTTGCAGGCGCACTCGTAAATATAGTCAAAATAGTCCGAAGCGTAATAAATATGGTCCCAGTGAAAGCCCAGCCAGCGAATGTCCTCTAAAATGGCCTCCACGTATTCTACGTCTTCTTTTACGGGGTTGGTATCGTCCAGCCGCAAATTGCAAACCCCGCCGTATTTTTCGGCCGTGCCGAAGTTAATGCAAATGGCCTTGGCGTGGCCGATGTGCAAATAGCCGTTCGGCTCCGGCGGAAAACGGGTTTGCACCCGGTCATACACCCCGGCGGCCAAATCTTCGTCAATAAAATCGTGTATAAAGTTTGAAGGGAGAGCGTTGGTCGGTTCCATTCTTTTTGTTCCCTGCCTTTGTTTTGTTAAAGTGCTTCGCCGGAGAGGGCGAGCAGCGCGGCGTTCAGTCGCCGGCGGCATTCTTCCCCGCCCAGCAGCCGCATAATGGCGTATAAATCCGGCGTGTTGCGCCGACCCGTCACACCCACCCGCACGGCGGTGCTCACGTCTCCCACGTGGCCGCGGTAGGCGGCGGGGTTTTGTTTGTAGGTTTTTACGTCCGGGCTGTAGTCTAAGGCCGGGCAAAGCCCCCGCATGGCGGCAAACCAGCCCTCTTTTTCTGCCGCTTCGTCATAAACCGGCAGGTAGGCCCGCAGCACCCGCGCGGCCTCGGCGGGGGGCAGATTTTGCGGCCAGTCATACTCGCGCGGCGGGGCAAAAAAGTAGGCGGTGTAGTCCTCTACCTCGCTAAAGCAAGCCAGGTCTTTGCGGGGCTTGGCGCCTCCCCGGTCAATGGCAAAAACGCCCCGGGTAAAGGCAACGTCGGCGCTCAGCCGCTCGTAAAGGGCGGGGCGGTAACGCTTCGCCCACTGTAGGGCCGCCTCGGTTACCTCCTCCGCCGACAGGCGGGCAATCACGTTTTTGCTCACGTCCTGAA
Organism: uncultured Clostridia bacterium; assembly: GCA_947623215.1. GTDB lineage: Bacteria > Bacillota > Clostridia > Oscillospirales > Acutalibacteraceae > UMGS1484. The sequence goes on along the minus strand of CANQGN010000046.1, from coordinate 6,107 downwards.
ACTTGGCCAAATCCACCAGTGCGCCGGAGGGCGACATTTTTTTGAGGTTAAAGGGGAAGTCGCTTTGGGGGGCGTTGGGGTTGGCCCGCCGCCATTCCTCAAAATTGGAGTTGGCGATGGTTAGCAAATACTCCCGCACCGAGGCGGCGGGGTAACCCTGCTCAAAGTAATAGCTCACCGCCGCCTCCGGGTCTTTGCGTTTGGAGAGCTTGCGCTTTCCGCCGTTTTCTTCTTTCATCAGCGGGGCAATGTGGGCGTATTTGGGGGGCTTAAAGCCCAGCACCCGAAAAAGCTGCAAATGAATGGGGGCAGAGGCAATCCATTCGTCCCCCCGCACCACGTGGGTTACCCGCATGAAATGGTCGTCTACCGCGTGGGCAAAGTGGTAGGTGGGAATCCCGTCGGATTTCAGCAGCACCACATCCTGCACATTTTCAGGCAGCTCCATTTTGCCTTTTACCAAATCGTCCAGCGTTACCCGGCCGTCTTCCCGCCCGGGCGAGCGCAGCCGCAGCACGTAAGGGTCGCCGGTGTGCAGCCGGGCTTCTATTTCGTCAAGCGTCAGCGTGCGGCAGGCGGCGTACCGGCCGTAGTAGCCGGGGGTGATTTTTTGTTCCTCCTGCCGGGCGCGCAGGGCGGCGAGCTCCCCTTCGCTGCAAAAGCAGGGGTAGGCCAGCCCCGCCAGCACCAGCTCGCGGGCGTAGGTGTGGTAAATTGCTTTGCGGGCCCGCTGAAAATAGGGGCCGTAGTCGCCCGTTTGGCGGTCGGCGGCCACCACGCCTTCGTCTACCGTAAAGCCAAAGCCCGCTAAGTCCTGCAAAATGGCGGCCACGCCGTCGGCCACCTCTCGCTTGCGGTCGGTATCTTCTATTCGCACCAAAAAGCGCCCGCCGGTAGCGTGGGCCGTTCGCTCGCTCATAAAGGCCGAAAACAGGTTGCCCAGGTGCATGTGCCCCGTGGGGCTGGGGGCAAAGCGGGTGACCCGCGCCCCCTCCGGCAAATCCCGGGGGGGAAAGCGCTCCTCCCACTCCTGCGGGGCGGGCAGCGGCGCGGGAAAGAGCAAATCGGCCAGCTTGGCAAAATCGGTTGTCTGCATAGGGGTCTCCTTTTCTGTATCTCTCAAAAAAAACCGTCGGCAGCGGGGCTACGCGCCCGGCAGCATAAACCGCCGACTGCCCCATTGTTACTATCTCTTTGTATTATGACAGAAACCACGGTAGATTGCAAGCAAAATTGCGAAAAAAAGCAAATTTTTTCCGCTTTCTTTGGCTTGCAGGATTGTAAAAACAGAAAATTCTTTCGCCCGGCCCGCCCCCTCCCCCGCCGGGGGCGGGTGCAATTGACTTTTTGCCCCCCATGTGGTAAAATAAGCGGGTAAATATTTTTTTGCAAACGGAGGCCTTTGCTATGCCGCTTATTTACCCCGACCATTACCGCCCCCTGCTGGACGTGCACGCCACCCAGCTGGCCATACGGGAGCTGCGCGAGCTCTTTCAAACCGCGCTGGCCGAAAAGCTGCGCTTAACGCGCGTTTCGGCCCCGCTGTTTGTGCACCCCGCTTCCGGCTTGAACGACCGCTTAAACGACGTAGAGCGCCCGGTTTCGTTTGACATAAAAGAAACCGGCGAAGTGGTAGAGGTGGTGCACTCGCTCGCCAAGTGGAAGCGCTACGCCCTAAAGCAATACGGCTTTTCGCTGGGCGAGGGACTGTATACCGACATGAACGCCATTCGGCGGGACGAAATCACCGACAATTTGCACTCCATTTACGTAGACCAGTGGGACTGGGAGAAAATTATTGCCAAAGAAGACCGCACCGAGCAAACCCTCCGCCAAACGGTAGAGGATATTTACGACGCCCTGCTGCTAACCGAGCGGCGGCTGCACGAACTTTATCCCGCCCTGCCCCCCGTGCTGCCCCAACGCATTCACTTTGTCTCGTCTCAAGAGTTAGAGGACGAATACCCCAACTTAACCCCCCGCGAGCGGGAGAACGCCGCCTGCCGGCAATACGGCGCGGTGTTTGTGTCGCAGATCGGCGGCAAGCTGCGCTCCGGCGCCATTCACGACGGCCGCGCGCCGGACTATGACGACTGGTCGCTCAACGGCGATATTCTGGTATGGTACGACCTGCTGGGTATTGCCTTTGAGCTTTCTTCCATGGGCATTCGGGTAGACGAAGCCTCTCTGCCCCGCCAGCTGGCGGAGCGGGGGGTGCCCGAGCGGGCGGCGCTGCCTTTTCAACAGGCCGTTTTAAAGGGAGAGCTGCCCTACACCATCGGCGGCGGGGTCGGCCAGTCGCGGCTGTGCATGTATTTGCTTAAAAAAGCCCACATTGGCGAGGTGCAGGTCTCGCAGTGGCCGGCCGAAATGGTAGCCGACTGCCGCGCCGCCGGCATTCACCTGCTGTAAACCGCCGCGCATGAAGCTGCTGCTCATTCGCCATGCCGAACCCGACTACGCCTGCGACGGGCTGACCGAACGGGGTAAAATCGAGGCGGCGCTGCTGGCCGAGCGCCTTTCCGCCCTGCCCCCGGCAGAGGGCTACTACTGCTCCCCCCTTGGGCGGGCCAAAGCCACCGCCGCCCCTACGATGGAGCGGCTGGGCCGCCCGCTTACCGTTTTGCCATGGCTGGCGGAGTTTCGGGGCAATATTACCGACCCGGAGACCGGGCGGCTTCGCATACCGTGGGACTTAAAGCCCGCCTGGTGGCAAAACGACCCGGCTTATTATTTAAAAGACGACTGGTACCGCACCCCGCTCATGAACTCCGGCACCGTGTCGGTAGAAGCCATCTACCGTGAAACGACAACCGGGCTGGACGAGCTGCTCGCCCGCCACGGCTACGCCCGGCAGGGCGGGCTTTACCGGTGCGCGCATAACCGCGAGGGGCAGCTGGTGGTGTTCGCCCACATGGCGCTGCTTCTTACGCTGGTGGGGCACCTAACCGGGCTGTCGCCCTTTTTGCTGTGGCACGGCTGCTGCCTGCCCCCAAGCTCCGTTACCACGCTGGTAACGGAGGAACGCACGCCGGGTCTTGTTTCTTTCCGCTGTTTTCAAATGGGTGATACTTCGCACCTTTACGCCGCCGGTCGGCAGCCCTCTCGCATGGCGATGTTTCAAGAGGTTTTTACCGGCACCGACTCGACCGATACCCCCTAAGATACGCTCGCTTACCAAAAAACAGTTGAAAATTGTCGTCGTTTGCCGTATACTGTTTTCGTGTGATTTCGGTTTGCCTTATATTTAGCGGGCAAACCCCAACAGGTGGTTATGCAATGTCTGAACAAAAAAAACTGGTAGAAGAAATCACCTCTATGGAGGTAGATTTTGCCAAATGGTATACCGACGTGGTAAAAAAGGCCGAGCTGGTAGACTACGCCAGCTCCAAAGGCTGCATGATTTTGCGCCCCTACGGCTACGCCATTTGGGAGAATATTCAAAAAGATTTAGACGCCCGCTTTAAGGCGCTGGGGCACGAGAACGTGATGATGCCCCTCTTTATTCCCGAAAGCCTGCTGCAAAAGGAAAAGGACCATGTGGAGGGCTTTGCGCCGGAGGTAGCCTGGGTAACCCACGGCGGCGACGAAAAGCTGAGCGAACGGCTGTGCGTGCGCCCCACCTCTGAAACCCTTTTTTGCGAGCACTACGCCCACGTGATTCACTCTTACCGCGACCTGCCCAAACTCTACAACCAGTGGTGCTCGGTCGTGCGGTGGGAGAAAACCACCCGCCCGTTTTTGCGCACGACGGAGTTTTTGTGGCAAGAGGGCCACACCATGCACGAAACGGCCGAAGAAGCGCTGGAAGAAACCGAGCGGATGCTGAACGTTTACGCCGACTTTTGCAAAGAGTCGCTGGCCATACCGGTGGTAAAGGGCCGCAAAACCGACAAAGAAAAATTTGCCGGGGCGGAGGCTACTTATACCATTGAAGCCATGATGCACGACGGCAAGGCCCTGCAAAGCGGCACCAGCCACTATTTTGGCGACGGCTTTGCCAAGGCCTTCGGCATTCAGTTTGTAGACCGTAACAATCAGCTGCAATACCCCCACCAGACCTCCTGGGGGCTTTCTACCCGTATTATCGGCGCCATTATTATGACCCATGGCGACGACAGCGGCCTGGTGCTGCCCCCCGCCGTGGCGCCGGTGCAGCTGGTGGTGGTGCCCGTGGCCGCCCACAAGCCGGGCGTCGCCGAAAAAGCGGCCGAGCTGGCCGAAACTTTAAGCGGCGTTTGCCGGGTAAAGATAGACGACAGCAAGCAGTCGCCCGGGTGGAAGTTTGCCGAGTATGAAATGAAGGGCGTACCCCTGCGGCTGGAGCTTGGCCCCCGCGATTTGGAGCAAAACCGCTGCGTAGTCGTGCGGCGCGACAACGGCGAAAAGCTCACCCTTTCATTAGATGAAGTGGTAAAGGCCGTGCCGCAGCTGCTGGCCGCCGTGCACGACGGGCTGTACGAAAAAGCCCTTGCCCGCCGGCAGGCCATGACCTACGACGTAACCACTATGGAAGACCTCTGCCACACCGCCGAGCACAAGCCGGGGCTGGTACGGGCCATGTGGTGCGGCGACCGGCAGTGCGAAGAAGCCATAAAAGAACAGGCCGGGCTTACCTCGCGCTGTATGCCCTTTGAGCAGCAGCAGATTAGCGACGTGTGCGTGTGCTGCGGCAAACCGGCCAAGGCTTTGGTATACTGGGGTAAACAATATTAAAAAATAAAGGACGTGTAGTATGAAGCCGCCCGTGGTTAAACGAAGAATCCTTCTCGCGTTTTTACTCAGCTTTGCGCTGTTTTGCAGCAGCTTTACGGTGCACATTCTCGCGCTTACTCCCTCCTCGCCCGACTCTCCCCCCGCCTCGTCAGAAGAAGCGGGCCCGTCTGACGGTTCGTCAGAAGACCCCGTCTCTTCCGAACCCCCCGCCTCTTCTACCAATACGGAATCTGTTCTGTCATCTGAGGCGCCGTCGGTTGTCAGCAGCGAACCGGTCTCTTCCGCCCCGCCCGTTTCGTCTAGCTCCTCGCGCCTGCCCCCCTCTGAACCCGAAAGCCAGCCGGAGAGTCGGCCGGTGGAATCGTCGGAGCCCGAGTCGCTGGTGGTAGAAACGGTAAGCGAAGGCGGCGCGCCGGACAATTACACCGAAGCCAACCCCTACACCCCGACCGACAGCTACGTTTACACCGGGTCTTACGCCGGGCTGTCTTCTGACGCCGCGCCGGGCGATGACGCTTCTTCCACCGCCTCCACCGCGCTCACCCCCCCGGCGACCACCGCCCGCCGCTACGCCCGCTATGCCAAAATCGGCCTTGCCGTTTTTTGCCTGCTCTCCCTTGGCGTTGTCGTTTGCTTTATCGTCTTTAACCGCCGGGTCGCCCGGTCCAAGAAGCTCCACCCGGAGTGGTACCGCAAAGCGGCAAAGCGCCCGGTTGAAGAGGCCGACCGGCAACCCGCGGCGGCAAAAGCCCAAAAAGCCGCCCGCCCCCGCAAACAAAAAAGCGACGGCGGCCGCCACTAAACCCTTTTCAACCTGCAAAACGCCCCCGAACGAGTCGTTCGGGGGCGTTTTTCGCTATTGTAACGGGAAAAGAAAAGGGGGTTAAGGCTGCAACCGCCGAGCGGCGGAAAGCAGGGCCTGCTGCGTGTTTTCTACCCGGTCTTCTATTACTTCCTCCAGCAGCGCGGCGAGCAGCCGCCCCACCGCCGGGCCGCGCAGCCCCGGCAGGGCGGCGGCGAGGGTGCGGCCGTTTATCGCCAGTTCTTCCCGGCGGCAGCAAAGCCCCTCTCGCTCTATTAGCGCCAGCCACTGTTGGGCTTGGGCTACCTCTTCGCCCAAGGCGGCAAGCAGGCAGAGGCGGCGTTTCGCCCCCGCCGCCCCCTCGTGCCCTACCAGCCGCCGGGCTTCTGCCAGCGTTGCCGGGGCGGGGGCGGGCCGGGCCAGCCGTATGGCCGTGCGCAGCACGTCGCCCGGCAGGCGCAGGGTATATAACCCGTCGGTAGGCTGGCCGTAGTAAAGCGCCGCCAGCCGCAGCGCAGGTTCCGCCGGTAAGGCGGCAAGCCTGGGGGCGGCGGCTGCCAGCGCGGCGGGGGTGAGGGTCGGCAGCACG
>CANQGN010000045.1 GCA_947623215.1 uncultured Clostridia bacterium | reverse complement strand
TTTTTGCCAGCTCAATGGTCCAGTCGCACAAAATGTCCCAAATAAAGTCGTACAGCTTGGCCACCGCCACGCCCAGCTCAAAATTCTCTAAATTTTCGGTGACTTCCTTTACCACGTTGTTGTAAAGGGTGAGCACCCAGCGGTCTTCCAGCGCCAGGTTTTGCGGCAGGTGGGGGGCGGGTTCGTCGTCCGGCAGATTCATGAGCACAAAGCGGGCGGCGTTCCAAATTTTGTTGGCAAAATTGCGAGAAGCCTCCGCCTTTTCGGGCAGATAGCGCATGTCGTTGCCCGGGCTGTTGCCGGTGGCGAGGGTAAAGCGCAGGGCGTCGGCGCCGTATTTTTCTATTTCCTCCAGCGGGTCAATGCCGTTGCCGAGCGATTTCGACATTTTGCGCCCCTGCGCGTCGCGCACAATGCCGTGAAAGAGCACGGTGTTAAAGGGCGGCTTGCCGGTATGCTCAATGCCGGAGAATATCATGCGGGCGACCCAGAAAAAGATGATGTCGTACCCCGTTACCAGCGTGCTGGTGGGGTAAAAATAGGCCAAATCCTCCGTCTGCTCGGGGTAGCCGAGGGTAGAAAAAGGCCACAGCGCCGAAGAAAACCAGGTGTCCAGCGTGTCGGGGTCCTGTGTGAGGGAATGGCTGCCGCAGGCTGGGCAGGCGGTCGGCGCGTCTTCTTTGGTTACCACCACTTCGCCGCAATCGTCACAATACCACACCGGCAGGCGGTGGCCCCACCAAAGCTGACGGGAAATACACCAGTCGCGAATGTTTTCCATCCAGTTATAATAGGTTTTCTCAAACCGCTCGGGCAGCAGGCGAATTTCGCCCTTTTTGACCGCCTGAATGGCCGGTTCGGCCAGCGGTTTCATTTTAACAAACCATTGCTTCGAGACCCGGGGTTCTACCGTGGTGTGGCAGCGGTAGCACTCGCCCACGTTGTGGGCGTGGGGTTCTACCTTGACCAGCCAGCCGCCGGCTTTTAAGTCTTCTACCACCGCTTTGCGGGCGGCAAAGCGCTCCATACCGCAGTATTTGCCGCCGTTTTCGTTTACCACGGCCGATTCGTCAAACACGTTGATGACCGGCAGGTGGTGGCGCAGCCCCACCTCAAAGTCGTTGGGGTCGTGGGCGGGGGTGATTTTGACCGCGCCGGTACCAAAGGCGGGGTCTACGTATTCGTCTGCCACAATGGGAATTTCGCGGTTCATCAGCGGCAGGGTAAGGGTTTTGCCCACCAGCGCCCGGTAGCGTTCGTCTGCCGGGTGCACCGCCACGGCGGTGTCGCCCATCATGGTTTCGGGGCGGGTGGTGGCGACTTCCAAGAAACCGCTGCCGTCGGTTAAGGGGTAGCGCAAATGCCAGAAAAATCCCTCTTGCTCCGTATATTCCACCTCGGCGTCAGAAAGAGAGGTTTTGCAGTGGGGGCACCAGTTAATAATGCGCTCGCCCCGGTAAATCAGCCCCTTGTTGTAGAGGTTGTAAAAGACCTCGCGCACGGCTTTGGAGCAGCCGTCGTCCATCGTAAAGCGCTCGCGCTGCCAGTCACAGGAGGAACCCATTTTGCGCAGCTGGGTGGTAATGCGGTTGCCGTAGGTCTCCTTCCACTGCCAGGCCCGCTTTAAAAAGCCCTCGCGGCCGAGGTCTTCTTTGGTAAGGCCTTCTTCGGCCATGGCCGCCACAATTTTGGCCTCGGTGGCAATAGAGGCATGGTCGGTGCCCGGCAGCCACAGGGTGCAGTAGCCCTGCATCCGCCGAAAGCGCACCAAAATGTCTTGCAGCGTATTATCCAGCGCGTGGCCCATGTGCAGCTGGCCGGTAATGTTGGGGGGCGGCATCACGACCGTGTAGGGGCGGCGGGCCGGGTCCGGTTCGCTGTGAAAGCAGCCGCTTTCTTCCCAAAAGCGGTAAAGGCGTTCTTCTACGCTGCGGGGGTCGTAAATTTTGTCGAGTTGCCTGTTCATTCCATACCGTCCTTTTTGATTTTCTGCATTACGTACACCAGCCGCTCGCTGGTGGGGCTCGGCGGGTCAAAAGTTTTATCGTTATATACCGCAAGCAGGCGAAAGGCGGGGGAGGCGGCGGCGCAAAGCTGGCGGCGGGTGTAGGCCCGCTCGCAAAACTGCTCGTGCGCCCGGCGGTAGCCCCCGCCCGGCTGCGGCAAAAAGAAGTCGAGCGAAATACGCACCCCGCCCCGGGGGAGCAGCGGGGTGTTTTGCCACACGCAGTAGGCCTGCGGCGTATCGTACACAAAGGTATTGTCTGCCAGCACCACCCGGTGCTTGTAGGGGGTGTTTACGTCAAACACAAACAGCCCGCCGGGGTCTAAAAACCATTGCAGGCGGGCAAAAAAGGCCGCCAGGCGGTCTTCTGTTGCCAAATGGTTCAGCACGTCGTAAGTGGCCACGGCGCCGGCCGCCGTGCCGTATAAGTCCAGCTCTTCCAGCGGCTGGCAGACCCACAGCACCGCCCCGGCCTCGTCGTTTTGGCGGGCGCGGCTGAGCATATCGGCCGAGGCGTCTACCCCGGTCATTTCAATCCCCCGCTCGGCCAGCAGGCGGGTAAGGCTGCCGGTGCCGCAGCCGAGGTCCAGCAGGCTTTTGGGATTCGTTTCGCCATGGCGGGCGAACACCCGCAGCAAATAGTCGGCCCGCTCGCGGTAGTCGCGGGGCATCAGCGCGTCGTAAACCGAGGCAAAGTCCGCCGCGTAGCCGCTCATGGGCGCTTCAGCCGGCCAAAGACCAGCCGGTAGCCGCCCTCGCCGTAGGCGAGCGAGCGGTTGACCCGGCTAATGGTGGCGGTAGAAGCGCCGGTTTGGGCCACAATGTCGCTGTAAACCTTTTTTTCTTCCAGCATAACGGCCACCTGATACCGCTGGCTCATGGCCTTTAATTCCTGCACCGTGCAAAGGTCGCCCAAAAACGCGGCGCATTCTTCTTCGGTTTGCAGGGTCAGCAGCGCCGCAAACAGGGCTTTATTTTCGGGGGTAAGCTCCGTCATGCTTCCACTTCCTTTACAATGATTTAGTCGGTAAAGAAAATATCGTGCACCGCCTGCACCGCCCGGTCGGAATCCTTTTTGTCGATTAACACCGAAATTTTAATTTCGCTGGTGGCGATCATTTGAATGTTGATGTTCTGGTCAAAGAGCGCCTCAAACATTTTGCTGGCAACGCCGGGGTGAGACTCCATACCCGCCCCCACAATAGAGAGCTTGGTCACGTCGGTATCCACCAGCACGTCCTTGGCCTTTTCTATCATTTCCACCCGCTTTAGGGCGGCCATGGCTTCTTCCTTCTGGTCGGCGCTGATGGTAAAGACAATGTCTTTGCTGCCGTCTCGCCCAATGGACTGCAAAATAATATCTACGTTAATTTTGGCGGCCGAGAGCACCGCAAAGAGCTTATAGGCCATGCCCGGTACGTCCGGAATGCCGATAATGGTGACGCGGGCGACGTTATTATCCCGTGCGACGCCCCGAATAAGCATTTTTTCCATTCCTGCTACCTCCCTTACCTTGGTGCCCGGTTTGCGCTCTAAGCTGGAGCATACTTCAAGGTCTACGTTGTATTTTTTCGCCATTTCTACCGAGCGATTATGCAGCACCTGCGCGCCTAAGGTGGCAAGCTCCAGCATTTCGTCGTAGGTAATTTCTTCCAGCTTTTTGGCCCCTTTTACAATGCGGGGGTCGGCGGTGTACACGCCGTCTACGTCGGTAAAAATCTGGCACAAATCCGCCCGCAGCACCGCCGCCACGGCCACCGCCGTGGTGTCGGAACCCCCCCGGCCGAGGGTGGTAATATCTTCAAACTTGTTAACGCCCTGAAACCCCGCCAAAATGACGATGTTGCGCTTGGAAAGCTCAAAGGTCAGCCGCTCGGTATCAATGGATTTTATGCGGGCGTTGCCGTGGTTGGAGTCGGTTTTTAAGCCGATTTGCCACCCCAGCAGCGAAACGGAGGGCAGCCCCATGGCTTTGAGCGCCATGGCCAGCAGCGCGGCAGACATTTGCTCGCCGGCGGTGAGCAGCATATCCAGCTCGCGTTTGGAGGCGCGGGGGTTAACCTCCGCCGCCTTTTCTATCAGCTCGTCGGTGGTGTCGCCCTGGGCAGAGACCACCACTACTACGTCGTGCCCGGCGCGGTAAGCGTCTGCCACCCGCCCGGCCACGTTTTTCACCCGCTCGGCATTGGCGACCGAACTGCCGCCGAATTTTTGAACGATTAGCATAAACTCTCGGTTCCTCCTGTACTGCCGCACACCGGAAAGACGTTAAGCGGCTCTAACACCGTGCTGAGCGATTGCAGCTTTTCTTCCTGTTCTGTGCGGGGCGCGGCCGGGGTAATAAAGGCCAGCTCGTGGGCCGGGGCCTCGGGGTAGTCGAGCGGGCGCACGCAGCCGAAGGCCTGCTCTACCGCCCCAAAGGCGGCTTCATGGTCGGCCGCCTTGGCCCGCACGTAAAGGGCGGCGGTTTGCTGCCGCCAGTCGGCCACGTAGTCGGCCTCGCCCTCTTCCCAAAACAGGGTTTTGCGGGCGTGCAGGTGCTTTACGCAGTCCATCATATCCGCTACCACGGCGCTGGCGGTGGGCAGCTTGCCCGCCCCCCGGCCGTAAAACATCACGTCGCCGGTGGCGTCGCCCCGCACCAAAATGGCGTTAAACACGTCGTCTACCGTGGCAAGGGGGCTGCTATTCGTCACCAGCATGGGCGACACGGTGCATTGCAGGCGACCGTTCGGCTGCATGGCCGTGCGGCCGATGAGCTTGATAACCGCCCCGGCCGCCGCGGCGTAGAGCACGTCTGTTTTGGCAATGGTGCGAATGCCGGCGGTGTGCACCTGCGCGGGGTAAACGTGCCGCCCGTAGGCTAAAGACGCCAAAATGCAAATTTTGCGGCAGGCGTCGTGCCCGTCTACGTCGGCAGAGGGGTCGCGCTCGGCATAGCCCAGCCGCTGGGCGGTACTGAGCGCTTCGTCAAACCCCATGCCCTCGCGGAACATTTTGGTCAGCATAAAGTTGGTGGTGCCGTTTAAAATGCCCAAAATTTCGGTAATGGTGTTGGCGGCCAGGCACTGCGCCAGCGGGCGCAAAATGGGAATACCGCCCCCCACGCTTGCCTCAAACAAAAAGTTCACGCCGTGCTCCCGCGCAAGGCCAAGCAGCTCCGCCCCCTTGGCGGCCACCAGCTCTTTGTTAGAGGTTACCACGTGCTTACCGACGCACAGCAGCCGCTTTACGTAATCATACGCCGGTTTTAACCCGCCCATAACCTCTGCAACCACCGAAACGGCGGGATCGTTTAAAATATCTTCAAACTGCGTGGTAAATACGTCGCTGTAGGCCAGATTGGGAAACGCCCGTAAATCCAGCACGTGACGCAGCTCCAGCGGCTCGCCGGCACCCCGTTCGATTCGGTCGCGGTTTTGAAAAAACAACTCCGCCACGCCGGAACCGACCACGCCGTGCCCCATAATGGCAATGCCCTGCATAGTAGGTCTTCAGTCCTTTCGCGCTGCACCCGCTTTTTTGGTTTGCCCTTTGCGGGTGCGTTTCAGGGGTTTGCACCCGGTGGGTACAAGCCAAAAATCATACGCCGTTATTATACAATAAAACCGGGGGCGAATCAAGTAAAAAATCGCAATCCGGCGCCCTTTCGGGGCAATCGTTGCAGAAATGTGGGGTTTTTCGGTATATATGTATTGCAAATCGGGCAAAAATACAGTACAATAAGACAGAAAAGACCGAACCAAACGAACGGGGGGATTGTTTTGACTACCGAAGCGAAAAAACGCTTTTTAATTAACGCCGCCTTTTTTACCCTGATAGCGGTGCTCTTTTATTTTGTTATGAAATACCTGCTGGTGTGGCTGCTGCCCTTTGTGATTGGCTTTGCCTGCGCGCTGCTGCTGCAAAAGCCGGTGGCCTTTTTACAGCAAAAAACCCGCCTGCCGCGCGGGTTTTGGGCGGTGGTGCTGGTGGTGCTGCTGCTGGGGCTGCTGTTTGGCGGCGTGGGGTACCTTGCTTACCGGCTGTATAACGAGCTGCTGGCCGTGGTGGGCAACATGGCAGACGAGCTGCCCGCCCTGCAACAGGCGCTGGGCGAGTGGAACGCCCGGCTTTCCGGCTGGCTGAACGACCTGCCGCCCAGGGTTTCTGAAGCGCTGGAGTCTGCCCCCGCCAAGCTGGCCGAAACGGGGGTGGCCTTTCTCTCCGGCTTATTAACAGACGCCGCCAAGGCCGTGCTGGTAAACACCCCCTCCATGCTGCTTACCACCTTAATCTCCATTATCGCCTGCTGCTTTATGACCATTGACTACAACCGCATTACCGGCTTTGTGCTGCGGCAGTTTGCCCCCGCCAACCAGCAGCTGCTGCTGAAGTCCAAGCGCATGTTTACCGAAAACATTCTCAAAATGCTGCGGGGCTATCTGCTTATTATGGGCATTACCTTTTTGGAGCTCTTTGTGGGCTTTTTGCTCATTGGCATTCCCTACACCGGGGCGCTGGCGCTTATTGTGGCGGTGGTCGATATTTTGCCCGTGCTGGGCACCGGCACGGTGCTCATTCCCTGGGGGGTTATTTCGCTTGCCATGGGCAACACCGCCCGGGGGCTGGAGCTGCTGCTGCTCTACGTGGTTATAGCCGTGCTGCGCAACATTTTAGAGCCCAAAATCATCGGCACGCAAATGGGGCTGTCGCCTATTGTAACGCTGGTGGCCATGTACGTGGGGCTGCGGCTGTTTGGCTTTATGGGGCTGTGGGGCCTGCCGCTGGTGGTCATTGTGCTGGTAAAGCTGCAAGAGGCCGGTATGGTGCACATTTGGAAGAACGCCGACCCCCCCGCCGACCCGCCCTCTGTGGCCGGGTAGTCTGTTTTCTCTTCTTTTTCGCTTAAAAAACGCGCCCGGCGCGGCCTACCTTCCCCCCTTTCTGCAAAAGGGGAGAGAAACAAGCGGCCGCGCCGGGCGATTTCGTATTCTTCGTGAAGATAAAACCCCGTTATTTTTTCAGGCTGGCGTTCTTCCAGGTGGCGGGCAGCACCAGCGCCAACATGGGGTAAATCTCTAACCGGCCCACCAGCATACAGACCGAAAGCACCAGCTTGCTAAAGCCCGAAAAAGCGGCGTAGTTGCCGGTTGGCCCCGCCACCGCCCCCAGCGCCGGGCCCACGTTGCCAAGGCAGGCCAGCACGGCGGTTACGTTGGTGGTAAAGTCAAAATTGTCCATCGCCACCAGCAGCATGGAGCCAATGGCAATGAGAAAATACAGCATGGCAAACACGGCGGTGTTGGTAACGGTAGCCTCCGGCAGGGGGCGGCCGTCCAGTCGCAGCACGCTTACCCGCTTGGGCGACACCATGCGGCGGATTTCCCGCGTAATGGATTTGCAAAGAATAATCAGCCGCGAGCACTTCATGCCGCCGCCGGTAGACCCGGCGCTCGCCCCCACAATCATCAGCACCACCAAAATCAGCTTACAGAGCTCCGGCCAGGTATCGTAATCGGCCGAGACAAAGCCGGTGGTGGTCATAATAGAGACGGTATTAAAGGCCGCGTGGCGGAGCGCCAGCCCCACCGAGTGGCAACGGGCGTAAAGCGAGGCGGCAATCACCAGCGTGGCCCCCCCGGCCACCGAAAGGTAAACAATGAGTTCGCTGTTGCGCGCCACCCGCTTAAACTGCCGGGTCAGCAGCAAAAAGAAGACGGTAAAATTCACGCCGTAAAGCAGCATAAATACGGTAATAATCCACTCCGCCGCCGCGCTGTGGTAACCGGCAATGCTGGCGTTGAGCACCGAAAAGCCGCCGGTACCGGCGGTGGCAAAGGTGTTTACCACCGCGTCAAACCAGTTCATGCCGGTCAGCAGCAGGCAAAGTATCTGGGTCACGGTCAGCCCCATGTAAATGCCGTATAAAATTTTAGAAGAGGTAGAAATGCGGGGGGTCAGTTTTTCGGAGGTGGGGCCGGGGCTTTCGGCCGCCATTAAATTTTGCGCCCGCTCGCCAATAGAGGGAAAGAGCGCCAGCACCAGCACCAGCACCCCCATGCCGCCCAGCCAGTGGGTAGAGCTGCGCCAAAACAAAATGCCGCGCGGCAGCTGCTCTACCGCCGGTAAAATAGAGGCCCCGGTGGTGGTAAAGCCGGAGACCGACTCAAAAAAGCAGTCGATGGGCGAGCCGAACCCGCCGTTAATCGCAAAAGGCAGCGCGCCAAAAAGCGACATGGCCAGCCAAATCAAAGCCACGCCCACCAGCCCTTCGCGGGCGTTAAACACCGTGGCGCGGGGCCGCAGGCGCGAGAGCGCGGCGGCGGCCGCCAGCATGGCCAAAATGGGCGGGGCAAAGGGAAGCGGCGACTCGCCGTAATACAGCCCCACCAGCAGCGAAAGCAGCATGTAGGCGGCCTCTATCAGCAATACCTTGCCCAGCGTTTTTAAAATGAGCTTTACGTTCATAAGCACCCCGCTCAAACTTGTTTCCATTCAGAAAAATACCCCTAGTTCGGCGTTATTATACACCGCCCGGCGGCAAATGGCAAGGGGGAACGGGGCGGTTTTTGGGTAAAAACCGCCGCTTTTGTGCAAAGGGCGTTGATTTTGGCGGCAAAAAATGGTAAACTGGGCGGGACAAGAAGAAACAACCGGAAAGGAACGACGACGTGAAAGGGTTTTTGAAAAGCTGCCTTTGCCTGCTGCTGGCGTTCGCGCTGCTGCCGCTGGCCGCCTGCCGCATGGAAGACGGCAGGGGCTACCTGATTTATTATGAAGACGACGCGGTGCCGGTTACCCTTGACCCGCTGCTGGCCGCCAGCCACAGCGAGCGCACGGTGGTGCAAAATTTGTTTGAACCGCTGCTCACCTTAAACGACGAGGGCGAACCCCAGCCCGGCGCGGCCGACTACACCCGCTCGGCCGACGGGTTAACCCTGACTTTTACTCTAAAGCCGGGCGGCGGCTGGTCAGACGGCGAGGCCTTAACGGCAGACGATTACAAATTCGCCTTAGAGCGGGCGCTTGACCCCGCCACCAAAGCCCCCTGCGCGGCGGGGCTTACCGCCATTGCGGGCGCCCCGGCGGCGCTGGCGGGCAAGGCCGCCCCGGCGGCCGTAACCGGCCTTGCCGCGCCGGACGACCAGACTTTAATCATCCGCTGCACAGCGGCAGACGACGGCCTGCCGGTGGCGCTGGCGGGGGCGGCGGGTATGCCATGTCGCCGCGACTTTTTTGCCCACTGCGGCGGCTTTTACGGTATGGAAAAAGACCACGTTATTTCCAACGGCCCCTTTCGGCTTACCCGCTGGTCGCAGGACCCGACCGACTCGCAGGTGCGGCTGGTGAAAAACGAGCACGCCCGCCTGGCGGGCGAGGTGGTGCCCGCCGGGGTGCATATGACCTTTGACTCCACCACCGAGCGGGTAGACCGCGTTACCACCGAGCAGATAGACTGCGCCACGCTGCCGGGCGAGCTTTTTTCGGCCGCCAGGGCGGCGGGGCTGCACACCCTGCAATGCTACAGCGACTGCTACACCCTGCTCATGAACCCGGAGGGCGAGGCCCCCACCGCCAACGCCGCGCTGCGGCAGGCGCTGGCCGGGGCGGTGGCCGCCGATTTGGCAGGGCAGGTTTTGCCGGACTATTGCGAGGCCGCAACCAGCCTGATGACCCCCGGGCGGCAAACGGGGGGGCAGCGCTATCAGTCTGCCGGGCTGCCGGCGGCAAGCGAGGCGCAAAACCGCGCGGCCTTTGAATCCGCCCGCAGCGAGCTGCCGGAAGGGTCGCTCGACTCCCTTACCCTGCTTTACGTAGAGTCGCAGGCGGTTCGCCCGGCGCTGGACTGGCTGGCCCAGTGCTGGCAAAAGCAGTTTGGCCTTTACGTAACCCTGACCCCCGTTACGGTAGACCAGTTAACCGCCGCGGTAAAGGGGCGCACCTTTA
>CANQGN010000044.1 GCA_947623215.1 uncultured Clostridia bacterium | reverse complement strand
GTTTTGCCCCCCTGCTCGGCGGCGGCGAAAAGGTAGACGTCCTCCTCCTCCCCCTCCGGCAGCAGGGCAAGGCAGCGCAGCCCCGCCGCCTCAAACGCCCGCTCGGTTACAAACCGCGCGGTTTGCTGTTCGCCCGCTTCGTTTAAGTAGGTTAGCGTAAATTCCTGTTCCGCCAAGGCGGTTCCCTCCTTTTTAATCTATGGGCGAACCGTCCGGCCGAAAGAGCGGCAGCGGTTCCAAATAGGTCAGGTCGGCGCGCGCCCGCGCTTCTCCCTCTGCCAAAATGGCCATTTTGCCCACAACGTTGCCCCCGGCCTTTTGCACCAGCGCCTCTATGGCCGCCAGCGACTCGCCGGTAGAAATCACGTCGTCTACAATGAGTATGCGCCGCCCCGCCATGCGGTCGGCGTCTGCCCGGTCAAGGTAAAGGTGCTGCTCGCGGTCGGTGGTAATGGAGCGCACCGAAACCTCAAACACCTCTTGCATATACAGCTTGGTGGCCTTGCGGGCCAAAATGTAGCGCTCGTCGCCGTGCAGCCGGGCCATTTCGTGCGCTAAGGGAATGCCCTTTGCCTCGGCGGTGATGAGGTAGTCGTAAGGCGGGGCCTTTTGCAGCAGCGCCGCCGCCGCTGCGGTGGTGAGCGCCGGGTCGCCGAAAATTACAAAGGCGGCAATGTACAGCTCGTCGTTCACCCGGCAAAGGGGCAGCCGCCGGGGCAGCCCCGCAATGGTCATGGCGTATTCCATGGTTTTTACCCTCCTAAGATTGGTTCCTGTACTATCATAATACTTTTTTTGTGAAAGTCAATTGACTTTTGAAAAAAAGCATGGTAAGATGAGATTGGGATGGAATCCTGACGGAAAATCTGTGCGTTCGGAAGGTTCTTTTTTGTCGGTTTGCCGGAAAAGCCGGGAAAATCAGTTCCTTTCGCCGGTCGGCGCCGGGCGCCGGGCGGGGGCGCGCAGCCCCGAGGGAAATGAAAAAAACGGAGGGAAAATTTGTGGAGAAGTTTTTTAAGGTACGCGAAAAAGGTTCTACCGTAAAGACCGAAATCTTTGCCGGTATTACCACCTTCATGGCCATGGCCTACATTTTAATGGTCAACTCCGGCATGTTTACCGACCTGGGCGTAAGCTACGGCGCGATTTACATCGCCACCGGCCTTTCGGCTATTATTGGTACCGTGCTCATTGGCTTACTTGCCAATTTGCCGCTGGCGCAGGCCTCCGGCATGGGGCTGAACGCCTTTTTTGTTTACACCGTGTGCCTGGGGCTGGGCTTTACCTACGCCAACGCGCTGGTGTTTGTGCTGGTAGACGGCCTGCTGTTTATTCTGCTTACGGTAACCGGCCTGCGCAAGCTCATTTTTGAGGCCATTCCCGCGGCGGTTAAGGCGGCCATTCCCGCCGGTATCGGCCTGTTTATCGCCTTTTTGGGCCTGCAAAACGTGGGGCTGGTGGTCAACGACGATTCTACGCTGGTGAACCTGCACTCCTTTAACCTGCTTTCCGAAGGCTTCAGCTGGGCGGCTGTGATGCCCATTTTGGTGGCCTTTTTAACGCTGGTTGCCATTACCGTGCTCTCGTACAAAAAGGTGCGGGGCGCCATTTTGTACAGCATCATCGGCGGCGCGGTGCTCTACTACGTGCTGGGCTATGCCACGGTTGCGGAATTCAGCGCCGGCCTCAGCCTCTCGAACCCCTTTGAGGCCTTTCGCGAGTTCGGCACCGAGTCGGTAGGCAAGGTGTTTACCGAGGGCTTTGACTTTACCGCCTACCTCGCCAAAAACTCGACCGCCAGCCTGGTACTGGCCTTTATTACCACCGCGCTGGCCTTTTGCATTGTGGATATGTTCGACACCATGGGCACCCTGTACGGCGCCTGCGCCCGCGGCAACATGCTGGACGAAAAGGGCGATATTCCCAACATGAACAAAGCCATGCTGGCCGACGCCGTGGCCACCACCACCGGCGCCATTTGCGGTACCTCTACCGTTACCACCTTTGTAGAATCCTCCGCCGGCGTGGCCGAGGGCGGCCGCACCGGGCTTTCCTCTATGGTAACCGCGCTGCTCTTCTTTGTGGCCCTCTTTTTAAGCCCGCTGGCCCAGCTGGTACCCGGCTGCGCCACCGCCGCCGCTTTAATTTACGTGGGCGTGCTGATGATTGGCAGCCTGAAAAACGTAGATTGGAACGACGCTTCGGTTGCCGTTCCGGCCTTTTTAACCGCCGCCATGATGCCCTTTACCTACAACATCAGCTACGGCATCGGCTTGGGCCTGCTCTCCTTTACGCTTATTAAGCTCTTCTCTGGCAAAGCGAAAGAGATTCCGGCCGGCACCTACGTCATTTGCGTGCTCTTCCTCGCCATGTTCCTGCTCACCCACTAAGCGCCGCACAGCAGGGAATTCGCAAACAAACCAAAACAGACGGGTGACTTCCGGCGCCCGTCTGTTTTTGTATTGCTTAAGGCTGCGGATTCATCGCCCGGCAAAGGGCCTCTACCGCGTTGGGGGCGGCAAGCAGGCGGCCGTACTCGCGTAGCCGGGCAAGGGTAAGCCGGGTGGCGGCCATGGGGGCGGCGTATTCGAGCAGCGGCAGCGGCTGCTGGGCGACCAGGTAGTAGCGGCCCTCGTGTTCATAGAGCTCGCTTGCCACCCCCCGCCCGCCGGGGGGCAGGCTTTCCATAGCGGCCATTAAGGCCTCGCTGCCCGCAAAGCCGTAGAGCCGAGAGGGGCGCCCTCGCCCCCGCTTTTTTTCGGCGGGGCGGTGGCTGAAAAAGAGCACGCAGCCCCCCTTTGGCGCGGGAAAAACCTCTATGGTAAGCGGCCCCGCCCGGCCGGAAAAGCCGGTGAGCGACCCGGCGTTTTGCAGCACCGCCCGCAGCATACGGCGGGTTTGGCGGTTCTCATACTGCACCGTGGCGTAGGTCAGCTCAAAATGCTGTAATTCTGCGGCCGAAAGCTCCACCCGCAGGCTGTCGTCCGGCTGGCGTTCCAGGGTCATTGCCGCACCTCCTTCTCGCATTTCCTCTATTCCACTACCAGTGTATTCGCCAAAGCGGCTTTGTGCAAGCGGTCTTTTACTGGAAATTTGTTTGGGCAATGCAAGTCAGGGTTCAACGCGTTTTTGGGGGAGTGCCCGCCGCATCTGCTGCGCCCCCCGCTTTTGCCGTACACAAAGTACGGCTGTAAGCGCACGCCCCCACGCTATCGACGGGCGCTCTCCCCAAAAATCTTCGACCTACCGCGTGCGCGATTTTTTTCTTTGCAAGGTTTACTACAAAGCCTTACAAAAAATCGCGCCGCTTCCGGCGCATTGAACCCTGATTGCATTGCCTAGACGGCCCAGAAAAATCCTGCTCGCCGGGAAGTACACAAAAAATCCCCCCTCGCCGGGGCGAAGGGGGAATGGTTTGACAAAAGGGGCGGGTTACTCGGCCGACTGGCCCTCCGCCGGGGGCGGGGCGAAGGCAATCCACGAGCGGCCGGGGTTGACGGTTAAGGGGGCGCCCGCTACATCCGTCAGCGTTAAGGGGTCGTCGGCGTCGCCCTTGCTCCAACGGATTTCGCAGCTGGTGCCCTGCGAGGCGTACACCCCCCGCCCCTCGGTAAGCAGGGTGCGCAGGTGGTAGTTATCGTCAAACATGGGGCTTTCGGCGTAAAGCACAAACACGTTGTCTGCCACCGTGGCCTCGCCCGTTTTGTAGTCGCTGTGGGGGGTGCCCAGCGGGCAGCGGGTGTAAACGCCCTGCTCGGCGTTGTACACAAAGGCGGTGCGGTAGGATTCTGACATGGCGTACCGCAGGGTTTCGCAGGGGGCGCCCCCCGCCAGCGGCGCGGCGGCCTCGGCAAAGGTAAACAGCGGTTTAGACTCGCTGACGGTGGTGCGAAACTCATGGTCGGCAAAATCTTGTTGCAACTCGGCGCCGTTGGTATACAGCCGGTGCTCCCAGGCTAAGTCGTTGTCTTCGCGAAAGGTGCTGGCCTCGTACCGGCCAAGGTCAAAATCGTCCATGCCCAGCTCGCGCATGTAGGGGGTGGTGTAGGTTTGGTCGCTGCCGCAGTGCACGTACAGGGCGTCTAACCCCCGGGCGAGCTGCACGTAGGTGTAGCGGGCGCTGCGCACCGAGCCGATTTGCTCCGCCGCCGACACGTCGTAAAACACCGCCATCAGGCGGGAGATGCCGCCCTCTACCAAACACTCAAACACCACGTCGGCGCTATTGAGTCCGCACTGCACGGCCTGCGCCTGCTCTAAATTGTTAATCATCACCGCAACCGGGCGCTTGCCCTGCTGCTCGGCCGTTAGGGTGGCAAGGCCGGTTAAGGGATTAGGCAGCAGCGTGGGGGCGGCCTCGGTTTGCGAGGCGGGGGAGTCAAGCAGCGCGTCGGTGGCAAGCTCTGTAAAGTCGTCTTTGGCGCAGCCGGTGGCGGTAAACAGCAGGCAGGCCAGCGCAAGGGCCAGGGCAAGGGTGCGTTTGTACATGGTTTGTTCGTTCCTTTTTTGTTGAAAATTGTCGATACCATTGTATCGCCTGCCGGGGCGATTTGCAACTGTTTTTTTCGCCTTTTTTGTCGTTTTTTGTCTTGGAAAATTTTTGCCCCGCCCTCTTGACTCCGCCCCGGAAATTTGTTACAATAAACCCGTAAAAGGGAGTAGCTTGGCGTTTTCGGCTTTGGCCGGGGGCGATTGTCTGTCCGTCAGGACGATTTTGCGGAGGCAATCCTTCGCAAAATTCGGACAGGCACGTGGCGATGTACGAAGCAAGACTTTTACAGCGTGTTTGCTGTAGAAGTCTTTTTTAACGTTTTTTAGTAAAACAACACCTCAAAAGGAGGATTTGCCATGCGTGACGTGAACCATTACCGGGCAACCAAAGAAGAGGCGCTGGCCGCGCTGGACTCATCACTTCAGGGTTTAAGCGACGAGGCCGCCGCCCGCCGACTGGCGGAGACGGGCAAAAACAAGCTGGAAGAGCCCAAGGGCAAGAGCCTCTTCGCCCGGCTGCTGGAACAGATTGCCGACCCCATGATTCTCATTTTGCTGGCGGCGGCGGCCATTTCGGCCGTGACCTCGTACATCAGTCACGAATCCTTTGCCGACGTGTTCATTATTCTGTTTGTGGTAGTGGTCAACGCCGTGCTGGGGGTGGCGCAGGAGAGCAAGGCCGAAAAGGCCATAGAAGCCCTGCGGCAAATGACCGCCGCCACCTCCCGCGTGATACGCGGCGGGGTGATACAGTCGGTGAAAAGCGAAGAGCTGGTGCCGGGCGACGTACTGGTGCTGGAAGCCGGCGATGCCCTGCCGGCCGACGCCCGCGTGCTGGAAAGCTATAGCCTGCAAACGGAAGAATCCGCCCTAACCGGCGAGTCGCAGCCGGTGCACAAAACCGCCGACCCCTTACCGGGGGAGGGCGCGGTGCCGCTGGGCGACCGGGTGAACATGGTTTACTCCGGCAGCACGGTGGTCTACGGCCGGGGTACGGCGGTGGTGACCGCCACCGGCATGGCTACCGAAATGGGCAAAATTGCGGGCGCTATTACTGCGGCGGAAGAAGGCCGCACCCCCTTGCAGTTAAAGCTCGCCCAGCTGAGCAAGGTGCTCACCTGGCTGGTGCTGGGCATTTGCGCCTTTATTTTTGGTTTCAGCCTGCTGCGCGAGGGGTGGGGCAACTTGTCCGCCCTGGGGCTGGACAGCGTGCTGGACACCTTTATTTTAGCGGTCAGTCTGGCGGTGGCGGCCATTCCGGAAGGCTTGGTGGCGGTGGTCACCATTGTGCTTTCGATTGGGGTTACCAAAATGTCGCGGCGCAACGCCGTTATTCGCAAGCTGACGGCGGTAGAAACGCTGGGCTGCACACAGGTGATCTGCTCTGACAAAACCGGCACCTTAACCCAAAACAAAATGACGGTGGTGCGCCACTACGGGGCGGACGAGGCCATGCTTGCCACCGGCATGGCGCTGTGCAGCGACGCCTACTTAAACGAGGCGGGCGAGGCCGAGGGCGAACCCACCGAGTGCGCACTGGTGCAGTACGCCGCTTCGCTGAATTTGAAAAAACCGGCGCTGGAAGAAAAAGCCCCCCGGGTGGGGGAGGTGCCCTTTGACTCCGGCCGCAAAATGATGACCACCCTGCACGCGGCGGGCGAGAAAGGGGTGCTGCAATACACCAAAGGCGCACCGGACGTGATTTTGGCCCGGTGCAGCCATTACTGGGAAAAGAATCGCGCCTATCCCTTAACGGAGGAAAAACGGGCGGAAATTGCCCGCGCCAATAAAGCAATGGCAGACGACGCCCTGCGGGTGCTGGCGCTGGCCTGCCGCATTTTGCCCCAAAAACCGGCGGAAGAAACCGCCGAGGCCTTGGAGCGGGAGCTGATTTTTGTAGGCCTGACCGGCATGATAGACCCCGTGCGGCCGGAGGTAAAGGCCGCCATCAAAACCTGCGTGGCGGCGGGAGTGCGCCCGGTGATGATAACCGGCGACCATTTAGACACCGCCGTAGCCATCGCCCGGGAGCTGGGCATATTGCAGCCCGGCCAGCAGGCGGTAAGCGGCGCCATGCTGGACGAAATGACCGACGAGCAGCTGGCCGCGAGCATCGAGCAATACTCCGTTTACGCCCGGGTACAGCCGGAGCATAAGGTGCGCATTGTAAACGCCTGGCGCAGCCGGGGCATGGTAACCGCCATGACCGGCGACGGGGTAAACGACGCCCCCTCCATTAAAAACGCCGACATTGGCATAGGCATGGGCATTACCGGCACCGACGTAACCAAAAACGTGGCGGATATGGTGCTGGCGGACGACAACTTTGCCACCATTGTTTCGGCGGTGGAGGAAGGCCGCAAAATTTACGATAACATTCGCAAGGCCATTCAGTTTTTGCTGGCCTCTAACTTAAGCGAAGTGTTAAGCATTTTTGCCGCCACTATGCTGGGCTTTACCATTTTAAAGCCGGTGCATCTGCTGTGGATCAATCTGATTACCGACTGCTTCCCGGCGCTGGCGCTGGGGGTAGAAAAGGGTGAGCCGGGCCTCATGCACCGCAAGCCCCGCGCCAAGGCCGACGGCATTTTTGCCGGCGGGCTGGGGGCGGACGTGCTCTACCAGGGCGTGCTTTCTACCCTGCTGGTGCTGGCCGCCTACCTGGTGGGGCATTATATGGAGGCCGGTCGGTGGGAATTTGTGAATTCGCCGGACGGTATGACCATGGCCTTCCTTACCATGTCCATGATGGAGATTTTCCATTCGCTCAACATGCGCTCCCAGCGGGGGTCGCTCTTCTCGCTCAAAACCATCAACTGGCCGCTGCTGCTGGCCATGGCGGCTTCGCTGGTGCTCACTACGGCGGTCATTTACCTGCCCTTCCTCTCGCGATTGTTCCAGTTCGCCCCCATTTCGGCGGCGGAATACTTTACGGCGCTGGGCATTGCCTTTTTGATTTTGCCTTTGGTGGAGCTGGTGAAGCTCTGCCAGCGGCTGGCCGCCCGGCGAAAAGAGCGGTAAGGTCCTTTCCTTCAAAACAAAACAACGCGGCGGGACCCCTTGCATTACCAAGGAGCCCCGCCGATTTTGTATGCTTTTGTAATCGTGTTGGCTGTTTATTCAAACCAGTCGCGGCAGTGGGCGAGCAGCGACTCCACCCACTCTACAATTTTAAATTTGACGCGGTAGCGCTCGCCGTTTTCGATGAGATCGGTTTGGGCCTCGTTCAGCGCCGGGGGCCAGTCCGTCTCTTCTTCCGCCGCCGGCAGGCAAAGCGGGGGAAACATGACGCACCACCAGTTGTTGCCCTGCCCCGCGCCAATAGAGACTTGCAGCGCGGCGTATTCACCGGCCGGCAGGGTGCCGGCGGCGTAGCGGCGGGTGGTAAAGTAGTCGCGCTGTAAGCGGCAGACGACCGGCAGGGTGCAGCCGTATTGCCGCAGGGTTTCTTCCGCCGCGGCGGTAAGGCGGGGCAGCTGTTCGCCCGTAATGGCCAGCGCCTGCTGCCGACTCTTTACCTGCCGCAGCAGCGGGGCGCTTTCGGCCAGCAGCCGGTCGCGCACCTTTAGCTTTAGCAGCTGGTCGCGGCAGTTGTTGGTGGCCGCCAAAATGTGCAGCCGCAGTACGTTTTGCCGAATACCGCTGCACTCGTGCGCCAGCAGCGTGCCCTGCAACAGCAGGGCGGTAAGTACCCCCAGTACCAGCGCCCGCCGCAGGGGGTGGGCGGGTGTGCCCGCAAACGAAAATCCTTTCATGGTTCGCATTCCTCCTTTTTCTGCTACCGGTAGCATAGGAGGATTGCGGGCGGTTTATACAGCTTGGACTAAAAAAATTAACCGGATTTTTCCAGCGCGACCGGCCCGCCCGGCCGGGTTTTGGCAATGCGAATGGTATATTCAATGTATTCGTCGTTTTCGGTTTTTTGGGCGCGGGCCTCTACCCCCGCCCGCTGAATAGCCGAAAGGGCGTGGTCTATGGTGTTGGCAAACAGCCGCGCATCGCCCACTATGCTTTTGCGGCGGGGGGCGGCGGGGGCCTGCTTTGCTTCCAGCGTGCGGGTAACCAGCTGCTCGGTTTCGGCTACCGTAAGCCCCCGCGCAATGAGTTGCAGCAGCACTTCGCTGCGTTCCTCCGGGTCTTCTATGCGCAGCAGGGCGCGGGCGTGGCGCTCGCTCAGCCCCGCCCCCTCTATGCGCTCGCGCTGCCAGGGGGTCAGCCGCAGCAGCCGCAGCTTGTTGGCCAGGGTAGACTGCGCCATGCCAAGCCGGGCCGCCGCGTCTTCACGCGAAAAGCCCCAGGTGTGCAGCAGCCGGTAAAGCCCCTCTGCCTCTTCAAAGCAGGTAAGGTCGCGCCGCTGTAAATTCTCGAGCAAGCTCAGCAGGGCGGCGGTTTGGCCGTCGGCCGGTACCACCATGCAGGGCACCCGGCTAAGCCCCAGCCGCCGGGCGGCAGAGAGGCGGCGTTCCCCCGCAATCAGGCGGTAGCCGTCCGGCGTTTTGCGCACGGTAAGGGGCTGTAAAATGCCGTTTTCGCGGATGCTTTCGGTCAGCGACTGCTCGGCCGCCTCGTCATACTGCCGCCGGGGCTGCGCCTCGCAGGGCAGCAGGCTTTCGGTGGGCAGCAGCTGAAAGGGTCGGCTGAATTTGGCGTATTTAATTCGCATCTTCATCACCGCCCGCATTATACCGCGCTCCGGGCGCGGGGAAGGTCGCAGGGCGGGGGCGGTTTTTGGCGGATTTTGCCATTTTTGTAACGGCGCGGCCGAAAAAACGCTTCTCAAGGCAAAAAAAGGCGGCGCCCGCTCGCCCGGCATGGGGAGCAAAGCGCCGATTGTCTGGTTTTACAGCGGTTTTTTGGCAATGCGCCCGCCCGCGCGGGGATAAGCGGCGGGGGTGGGGCGGCATTTTTGTATGGGCAGCAGTACCCGGCGCGAGCCGTCTGCCAGCGTAAAGCGGGCGGGCGAACCGGCGCGGCCCCCCAGCAGCGAGAGCGCCCGGGCCGACTGCCGCAGCTCTTCTTCTGCCCCCGGGCCCTTCATGGCGGCAAAGCAGCCCCCCACTGCCGTGTAGGGCAGGCAGTACTCGCACAGCACCGGCAGCGGCGCCACCGCTCGGGCGGTAACCAGCGCAAAGCGCTCTCGCAAATCAGGGTTGCGGGCGGCTTCCTCTGCGCGGGCGTGCACCAGCCGGGCGGCAAGGCCCAGTTCTTCCAGCACGGCGGCCAAAAAGGTCAGGCGTTTGGTTTGGCTGTCCAGTAGCGTCAGTTCCAAGTCGGGCCGCCAAATTTTCAGCGGCAGCCCCGGCAGCCCCGCGCCGGTGCCGACGTCTAACACCGCCGCGCCGGGGGCGGGCGGGCAAAGGGCCAGCAGCGACAGGCTGTCGGCAAAATGCCGCACGGCAATACCGGCGGGGTCAGTAATGGCCGTCAGGTTCATGCGGCGGTTCCACTCTACCAACAGGCGGGCGTAAGCCTCCAGTTCTCCAGCGCGCCGGGCGGCGGGGTAAGGTTCCA
>CANQGN010000043.1 GCA_947623215.1 uncultured Clostridia bacterium | reverse complement strand
CGGTAAAAAAACACAGGGCGCACAGCGCCGCCATGCCCCCCGTACCGGCCGCGACCGCCAGCCAAAAGGCCCGCCGCGCCCGGCGGGGGCGCCCCGCCCCAAAGCAGTAGGCCGCCAGCGGCTGGTAGCCTTGCCCCAGCCCCAAAAAAGGGGCGTAGAGCAGCCCGGCCGCCCGACCGGCCAGCGTAAGCCCCGCCAGCGCCGCCTGCCCAAAGGGCAGCGCCCGCACCGCCAGCACCCCGGCCGAAAGGCTGGCCGCCCCCTGCCGCGCAAAAGAAGAAAGCCCCTGCGCCAGCGGCCGGGGGGTCTGCCCCGCCCCCTGCCATGCCCGGCGGGGGGAAAAGGCAAAGCGAAGCCGCCGCAAAGCCGGCGGCAGCAACGCCAAAAAGGTAACCGCCTGCCCGGCAAGCGAAGCCGCCCCCGCCGCCGCTACCGGCAGCGCAAAGCGCCCGAGCAGCAGCCAGCAAAGCAGAGACGAGACCCCCGCCCCGGCCGCCGTGGCGGCAAAGGGGGCAAAAGCAAGGCCCCGCGCCCGCAGCAGCCCGCACAGGGCGTAATTGCCCGCCAAAAAAGGGGCCGAAAGGGCAAGAAACCGGGCGTACCCGGCGGCAGGCGGCAGCAGCGACCCCGCCCCGCCACACAGCGCACACAGCGGGCGGGCAAAGGCAAAGCCCGCCGCCGCCAGCGCTATGCCAACCAAAATATCCAGCCAAAAGGTAAGGGCGGCCGCCCGCTCGGCGGCCGCCTCGTTTTGTTCGCCCAAATGGCGGGCGGTCAGCGTGCCGCCGCCCAGCGCCACGGCGTAGCCCGCCGCCTGCAAAAAGGCCGCCGGCGCCGCCGTTACCCCTATGGCCCCTGCGGCCGTAGCCCCCAGCCGGGCGGCAAACAACGCCTCTGCAAACGCCGCCGCAGCGGTAGCGGCCGCCGTACCCGCCGCCGGCAGCGAAAGCCGCAGCAGCAGCTGCGGCAGGGGCGTTCCAGCAAAAGAATTGTCGTTGGGCGGCGGTTTCAAGGGGCGGGCGGCCTCCTTTTTAGGCAAAATTCCCGATTCCATTGCCTTTAGCTTGCCCAGCCCCCCGGCGGTTATGCCTCGGCCAGCCGCAAATGCACTTCTCCCGCGCTAAGCGCCCGCTCTTCGCCCGAACCGAAACGCACCAGCAGCCGAAAGCCCCGGTCAAGCCCCAAAACCTCCGCTTCTTCGCGCGTGCCCCCTTCTTCTACCCACACCCGGCGGCCGGTTAAGATACTCCGCCGGGCGTAGCGGTCGTAAAACCGCTCGGGCGACAAATCGGCGTACAGGTCGTAAAATTCATCTAAAATCGCGGCCGCCAGGGCGGCGGTTACTCCGCTTTCGGGCGGGGCAGAAAAGAGCGCCCCGGCCACCCCCTCCAGCTCCGGCGGAAAGCCACCGGGCGGCGGGGCGAGGTTCAGCCCCATACCCACCACGGCGTACTCCAGCCGGTCGCATTCAAGCGAGAGCGCCCCCTCGGTTAAAATGCCGCACACCTTTTTGCCCTGCAAAAACAGGTCGTTCACCCACTTTATGCCCAGGTGTACACCCCATTTTTCCGCCGCCTCGGCCACCGCCACCGCCGCCGCGGTGGTAAGCAGCAGCGAACCCCGGGGAGAGAGCGCCGGGCGGAGCAACATGCTCATATACAGCCCCGTGCCAAAGGGGGAGTAAAAGGCCCGCCCCTGCCTGCCGTGGCCGTCTGTTTGCGAAAAGGCAAACAGCACCTCGCCCTGCGGCGCACCGGCCGCCGCCGCCTCCTTCAGCCGCCGGTTGGTAGAGTCTACCAGCTCTTGCAGCCGCAGGTGGTAAAAATCGCGATGATTCAGCCGCTCGTACACCGCCTCCGCCGTAAAGGGGCGGGGGTCGTGCAGCAGCCGGTAGCCCAAATTGGGGGCGCTGTCTATGCCAAAGCCATCCCGTCGCAGCGCCGCCACCGCCTTGCACACCGCCGTGCGGCTTACGCCAAACTGCCGGGCCAGCGCCTCGCCGGAGGTATACCCGCCCCGGCGGGAAATCAGCTCTTGCAGCAGCAGTTCTTTCCAGCTCATGCTTTTCCCCTCTCTTGTTCAAAGGGATTGAGTCCCAGCCGGGCGAGTACCGGTTTGGCCCGCCGCACCACGGCGGCAGCCGCCAGCAGCTTGGCGGTATCCGGCAGCAAATAGGGCAAAACGCAGCTGGCCAGCGCCGCGCCAATGCTCATGCTCCCGCCGCCATGGGTGTACACCGCCACAAACCAAACGGTACCAAAGGCGTACACCACCCCCTGCGCCGCCGCCATGGCGAGCAGCAGCCGGGGCCCCTTTTGCAGGCAGCCCATTACCGGCGCGGCCAGCAAAAAGCCTACTATGTAGCCGCCGGTGGGGCCAAGCAGCACCCCCACGCCACCCCGCATACCGGCAAAAACCGGCAGCCCCAGCCCGCCGAGCACCAAATACAGCGAAACGGCGAGCGCGCCGCCTCGCCCGCCGAGCAGCCCCAGCACCAGCAGCAGCCCAAAGGTTTGCAGCGTAAAGGGCACCGCCGCCGGTACGCTCACCCACGAGCAAACGGCCAGCAGCGCGGCGGCCGCCGGCAGGCAGCAAAGCTTACGAATCGAAACAGACGACATGGTTCTCTTCTCTCCTTTTTTCTTTCAACACAACGTAAACCAAAAAAGCAAAAATTGTTAACAATCCGCCCCGCCAAAAGCCGCGGCCGACCCGGCTGCGGCTTTGAGCGAGTGCCCGCGTGGGCAAAAAACCGGTTCCCCCGCCCGGGGTCGTCTTTGTTTTACAGGCTTTGCAAAAACCGACCGACGCGCTCGGCAAGCAGGGCGTGGCCGGCGTCGTTGGGGTGCAGACCGTCCGGCATATAGGCCGCCCGAATGGCGGGAACCTGCGGCTGCATACCGCCGCAGGCGTAAAGATCCAGCAGCGGCAGGCTGTAATACTCCGCCACCTCCCGCTCGGCCTTTACGTAGTCGGCGAGGGTAAGGCCGCCTTTGTCGCCCCGCTCGCTTACCCGTTCTTCTAACCGGTGGGTGGGGGTGAGCACCACCACCGGCACCGTGGGGTAGCGGGTAAGCAGGGTAGTATACAGCGTGTGGCAGGCGCCGTAAAAGGTGTCTGGCGTGCGGTCGGCAAAGGTACCAAAGGGGGCGTCGCCGTGGCCGAAGTCGTTGGTGCCGCCAAACACCACCACCGCGTCGGCCGTCGGGTCCATTTCTACCGCGCGGCGGCAAAAGTCCAGGTCGTGCCGGGGAGAGGGCGAGGGGGTGCGCTGGCGGGCATAGCGGGTGCCGCCAATGCCGTAGTTACGCGCCTCTTTTAACCCAAAGCGCACCGCCAGCTGGTGCACGTAGCCCATTTCCGGTGCGCTGGCGCCGTGGCCTTCCGTAATGCTGTCTCCCAAAAAATTGATAACCGAACCCGCTAACTGCATCGTGGTTCCTCCTTAGCCTTCTTCCAAAATCCGGGTAAAGCGGGGGCCGCTGTAGCCCGCCCGCTCAAGCGACCCCTCAAACATGGCCGCCGGGCGAACAAACAGGCGGCCGGTCTCTATGCTGCGGTAAACCGCCAGCTCTTCGCCCGTTTCGGTGTGGGTGGCAACGCCCAGCAGGTCGTACAGCCCGCCCTTAAAATGCCGGTAGAGGCCGGGTGTTAACGCCATGCCGCGCCCCCTCCTTCCGTTTTCTTTCGCCTTAGTATAGCACACCCGGCGGCCGGTTTGCAAGCCCGGCGGGGGCATTTTTGAATTTTTCCTTGCAGAAAAGCAAACAATCGTATATACTAAAAGCTGTAACAAACATTACTTGTAGAAAGGCAGGAATACAACATGGCGGCAAAGGGATATGTAGAAGGAACCGGAGCGCCCCGCTCCGCCTTAAAATCGGCGGGGGGCTGGCTGCTTTACGTTTTGCTGGTGGCGCTGGCCTACTGGTTTATGCTGCCGCCGCTTAACTGGCGCAGCTTGGATTTTTGGATTTTTATTTTGCTGGCGCTGGCGCTGCGGCTGGTGATGAGCGGGTTTTCGGTGCTCCGTCGGCTCTTTTCGGGCGGGTCGACCAAAAGCCGCGGCTCCTTAAAAGAGGGCTTTCACGAGCTGGGGCTTTTCTCTAAAATTCTGGCGGGCGCTCTGGCGGCGGTGCTGATTTTCTCGCTCATTTCCGGCGCGGTGGGGCTGGAGATTTTTAACGCCCACCGCTACGCCAACCTGCTTACCACCAAGCAGGGCGACTTTGCGGCAGACGTTGCCGAGCTTTCGATGAGCAACATTCCGGTGGTGGACCGCGACACCGCCGCCCGGCTGGGGCTGCGCAAGCTGGGCGAGATGAGCGATCTGGTGTCGCAGTTTGAAGTAGACGACTACTATTACACCCAAATTAACTACAAGGGCAGCCCCTACCGGGTAACCCCGCTGCGCTACGGCGACGTTTTTAAGTGGCTGGGCAACCAGTCGCAGGGGTTACCGGCCTATATTACCGTAAACATGGTAACGCAAGAGACGGCTTTAGTGCGGCTGCCGCAGGGCATTCGCTACTCAGACAGCGAGTATTTTCTGCGGGATTTGCGGCGGCATTTGCGCTTTTGCTACCCCACCAAAATATTTGACAATATTTCCTTTGAGCTGGACGAAACCGGCACCCCCTACTTTGTAGCCTCTACCGTGCGCTACCGCATTGGCGTGTGGAGCGGCCGCGACATAGAGGGCGCGGTGCTGATGAACGCCGTAACGGGCGAATGCGCATACTACCAAACAGAAGACATCCCCACCTGGGTCGATCAGGTCTACTCCGCCGATTTGCTGCTCGACCAGCTGACCTACAACGGCGAGTACCAGTCCGGCTTTTTTAACTCGCTGTTTGGCCAAAAAGGCGTGCTGCAGCCAACCGACGGCTACAATTATATTGCCATTAACGATGACGTTTACCTGTACACCGGCATTACCTCGGTGGCGGGGGACGAGTCCAACGTGGGCTTTGTGCTGGTGAATTTGCGCACCAAAGAGACCTCTTACTACACCTGCCCGGGGGCGGAGGAATACTCCGCCATGGAATCGGCGGAAGGGGTGGTGCAGGATTTGTCTTACAGCTCTACCTTCCCCATTTTGCTTAACATCTCCGACCGGCCGACCTACTTTGTCTCGCTCAAAGACTCGGCCGGGCTGGTAAAAATGTACGCCTTTATAGACGTGCAACAGTACCAGGTGGTCGCCACCGGCGCCACCATTGCGGAAGCCCGCGCCAACTACGCCCAAAAGCTGAAAAACGAGGCCAATATAGAAATTGCAGAGGGCGAAGCCCCCGACCAGACGGAAGAAACAACCGTTTCCGGCCGGGTAGAGGCGACCGCCGCCGTGGTAATAGACGGCCAGACCCACTATTACCTGAAGCTGGCGGGCGACGACGCGGTGTACGACGCCCCCGTTTCGGTCAGCGAGCGGCTGCCCTTTGTGCAGGCGGGGGATGAAGTAACCCTTACGGTGCCGCAAACGCCGCCAGAAAGCGGCGGGGTGCCGGTAAGCGCCCTGACGGTGGGCTAACTTTCCGCCAAAATCCCCAAAAACGAAACCGCGGCGGCGAGAGGATGACTCCCGCCGCCGCTAGCTAAAAGAAACAAAAACAAAACCCCGGGCGCCTTTGATAGGAAAAGGCGTTCGGGGTTTGCTTTGCAACAAAAAGCTGCTTATTTGAGTTCGACTTTGGCGCCGACTTCTTCCAGCTTGGCTTTAAAGCCTTCGGCTTCTTCTTTGGCCACCGCTTCTTTAATGGTCTTGGGAGCGCCGTCCACCAGCGCTTTGGCTTCGCCAAGGCCCAAACCGGTGATTTCGCGCACCACTTTAATGACCTTAATTTTCTCGGCGCCCACTTCGGCCAGCACAACGTCAAATTCCGACTTCTCTTCGGCAGCTTCGCCGCCGGCAGCCGCGCCGCCGGCCACAACCGCTACGGGAGCAGCGGCCGATACGCCGAATTCTTCTTCAATGGCTTTGACCAGTTCGTTGAGTTCCAGAACGGTCATTTCTTTTACGGCGTCAATAATCGCCGTGATTTTCTCAGACATGATAGTCCCTCCGTTATAAAAAATTCAAAAACAATGGATAGCTGATACCCCGCCTGCGGCTTACGCCTGCGCGGGTTCGGCGGCGTCGCCGCCCTTGGCGTCTGCCACCGCCTGAATGGCCCGGGCAAACCCGGCAATCATCTGGCTCAGGCTGCCGGCCAGCATACCAAGCAGGTCTTCGCGGCCCGGCACTTTAGAGAGCGCGGTCACCGTTGCGGCGTCCAGCGCCTTGCCTTCCGAAAAACCGGCCTTTACCGTGAACTTGTCGTTCCCCTCGGCGTATTTGCACAGCACCTTGGCGGCCGCCAGCTCGTCTGTTTTGCTGAACGCCACGGCGGTCGTGCCCTCCAGCACGGGGTCAAGCCCCTCAATCCCGGCGTTTTGCAGCGCAAAGCGCAGGTAGGTGTTTTTTACCACGCGGTAGTCTACCCCCGCCTCGCGCAGGCTCTTGCGCAGCTGGGTGTCCTCCGTTACGGTAATGCCTTTGTAGTCTACAATTACGCCGGCGCAGGCAGCCGAAAGCTGCTCGGCCAGTTCGGCCACCATTTCTTTTTTGGCTGCTAAAATTTTCTCACTGGGCAATTGAATTCACCTCCCACCAACTAAAAAAACCTTCCCCGCGTGCACGGGGAAGGCGCAAAACGAATCGCAGCGCGGCCTTGCGGCCGGCGGTTTTGCGTTTCCTCGGCAGGCGGTTGTTCACCATTATGCGCTTTATGGAAAGCGCGCCTGCTGTCTTAGAAAACAACGTGTTCAAGTGTAGCACATTCGCCTTTTCCTGTCAAGAGAAAAAACGAAAAATTACTGGAATTTGGCCGGATTCACCCGAATGCCGGGGCCCATGGTGGTAGCAATTACGCAGGACTTGACGTATTGCCCCTTGGCGGCGGCCGGGCGGGCCTTTACAATGGCGCCCATTAAGGTGTCAAAGTTCTCCTGCAATTTTTCGGCGCCGAACGAAACCTTGCCAATGGGGCAGTGAATAATGTTGGTTTTGTCCAGTCGATACTCAATTTTACCGGCCTTGGCCTCGGTAATGGCGCGGGCTACGTCCGGCGTTACGGTACCGGCCTTGGGGTTGGGCATTAAGCCGCGGGGGCCCAGCACCTTACCCAGACGGCCAACCACGCCCATCATGTCCGGGGTGGCAATGACCACGTCAAAGTCCATAAAGCCTTCGTTTTGAATTTTGGCGGCTAATTCTTCCGCGCCCACAATGTCGGCGCCGGCTTCCTCTGCCGCTTTTACGTTGTCGCCCTTGGCAAACACCGCCACCCGCACCTTTTTGCCGGTGCCGTTGGGCAGTACCACCGCGCCCCGCACCTGCTGGTCGGCGTGGCGGGAGTCTACCCCCAGGCGAACGTGAATTTCAACCGTTTCGTCAAACTTGGCGGTTTTGGTTTTAACCGCCAGCTCCAGCGCCTCCGGCGCGTCAAACAGCTGCGCCCGGTCAAACAGTTTGCAGCTGTCGTTGTATTTTTTTCCGTGTTTCATATTACCCTTTTCCTCCTGTTCCAGTGGTTAAATCGGAAATTTCCTCCCACCAAAGGAGCATTAATCGACCACTTCGACGCCCATGCTGCGCGCCGTGCCGGCAATCATGCTCATAGCGGCCTCAACGGTAGCGGCGTTCAAATCGGGCATTTTCTGCTCGGCGATTTTGCGCACCTGCTCCGCCGTAATTTTGGCCACCTTTGTTTTATTGGGCACCCCAGAGGCTTTCTCAAGGCCGCAGGCCTTTTTAATAAGAACGGCCGCGGGGGGCGTTTTGGTTACAAAGGTGAAGGAGCGGTCGGCGTAAACCGTAATAACGACCGGAATAACCAGCCCTACGTCGTTTTTCGTGCGCTCGTTAAATTCCTTGGTAAAGGCCATAATGTTCAGGCCGTGCTGACCGAGCGCGGGGCCTACCGGGGGGGCCGGCGTAGCCTTTCCGGCGGGGATTTGGAGCTTAATGTAGCCCGTTACTTTTTGAGCCATAAATAATAGCACCTCCGAAAATTCGTGGTAATTGGCGGAAGAAGCGCCGGCAAAAAGCGCGCCTTCTTCCTCCCACAAATAAGGAAAACGCCTTTCCTTATTGCAAGCGGCGAATCATCGCCGCGCATTACCAGGGTTGTTACTGCTCAGGTTCTACCTGATCAAGTTCCAGTTCCACGGGGGTTTCGCGCCCGAACATGGAAATGGTAATTTTGACCTGATTGTTCTTCAGGTCGATTTCGTCTACAATGCCGGTGAAGTCGGTCAGCGGGCCGTCTACAATGCGAATGTTGTCTCCCACGCGGTAGGCGACTTCCACCGTTTTGGTTTCTACGCCCATGCGCCGCACCTCGTCGTCGGTCAGCGGAACGGGCTTAGAGGCGGGCCCCACGAACCCGGTGCAGCCGTGCACGTTGCGCACCACGTACCAGGAATCGTCGGTCACAATCATTTTCACCATTACGTAGCCGGGAAAGATTTTTCTTTCCACTTCTTTTTTCTTGTTATCCTTAATTTCCACAACCGTTTCGGTGGGCACCCGCACTTCATGAATCAAGTCGTGCATTTTGCGGTTTTCCACCAGCTTTTCCAGGTTGCTGGCCACCTTGTTCTCATAACCGGCATAGGTGTGGATAACGTACCATTTTGCTTCTGCCACTTGTGCTCAGCCCTCCTTCGCTTGTCGCCCGATAACCGAGAGGGGTCTGCCTACGCGCCGAAGCAGAGCTTAAACAGTTCGCTTAAGCCCAGGTCTACCAGCGCTATCAGCGCCAGCGCAAAGGCGCATACGCACAGCACAACCAGCGTGTTGCGCAAAACGCTGCGGCCGTTTGGCCACACAACCTTTTTGAGCTCCGACTTGTATTCCCGTAAAAATTTCACAATTTTAGCGGGAATGGTCGGCCGACCCGCAGCCTTGGCTTCTGCCGCGTCTTTGCACAGCAGCGCCGCTACGGCCGCTACCACCAGCACAAAGCTGCATATCGCCGCCGCTACAAAAAAGGCGGTGTAGTGCGCCTCCGGGTTTACAATGCGGCCAAAATCGACGTAGCTGTGCGGCCGGTGGGTCAAAAACACCAGATAAAAAATGGCGTTGAGCAGCCCGGTGACCAGCGCCGTCCAGTAGAGTCCGTTCTTTTTAGAAAACAGCCCCCAAACCAGCGTAACGGCGGTCACAAGCGACATCACCAGCGCGCCGAAGTAATAGCCGCCTTTAAAGACCAGCATATTGCTTTGGCCGAGTTCTTCCGACAAATCGTGCCCGAAGGTGATTTGCAAACCGTTGAGCGTTGCGGTAGCGCCGCCCACCGTCACCTGAACCAAAGGAACCACAAAGGCCGCCAGGGTAACCACCGCCAGCAGGGCGGCAAAAATCCGTAGACACGTGCCCAATGCTTTCATTCGGTTGTCCTCCTACTTGGTTTCGCGGTGAAGCGTGTGTTTGCGGCAAAAACGGCAATACTTGTTCATTTCAAGCCGGTCGGGGTCGTTTTTCTTGTTTTTGACCGTGTCGTAGTTGCGTTGTTTACACTCCGTACATGCCATTGTAATTTTTACTCTCAATGATGGCACCTCCTGAATTTCGGATGATAACCGCTTCGCGTTTATAAGGAACGCGAAGCGGCTCCTCCCTCTGACCCGACGGGGCGATTTTTTGGTTGGTTTGCCACAGAGACGCCCAAATCTCACCGGCGAAAGCCGGCGTGAAAAACCGCACAAAAAAAAGACCCTCGGAGAGGTATAGTCAATATACCACACTTCCCCCCAAAGGTCAAGCATTTTTTACCGAATGGCCGGATTTTTTGGATGATTTTGGATTTTGTCGGGCAGACGCGCCGCCGGGCGGCCGGGCAAAAGAGCGGGCGGCGGCGAGGGACGAGATAAAAAAGCCCTGTCAGATTTGGCAAAGGCGTTACTCAACACGATTCTCACGCTAAAAAAAGCCCAAAATAGCGCTGGAAAAACCAAAACCTGACAAGGCAAAAAATGTTGACAGCAAATAAGCCGTCCGGGCAGGGGCGGGCTCCAATCCCGCTCCGTAAGCCAACATTAGTATAACACACCCGCCAACCAAATGCAAGAGGAGAAATAGAGAAAAAGCGGTCGGGGGGTGAAGCCATTTGCAAAAATTCACCCGCCGCCCGGGTTTTTTGGTTTTTGCAAGCGGGCGGGGCAAGCCGGGCGGCCGGGTAGTGGCGCGGCGGAACAAAAGAAGCGGCGACGGAAGGCGCTTTTTGCAAACATTATACCGAACGCCCGGTTCTTCTGGGTTTTAAAAGGCGGGCGGGGCAAGCCGGGCGGC
>CANQGN010000042.1 GCA_947623215.1 uncultured Clostridia bacterium | reverse complement strand
ACACAGAGTAGTAAGCCGGAGCGGCGCGACCCGGAGGCATAAACCGCCGAACCCACCAGCAGCCAGTAAGGCAGCAGCAGGGCGTACCACCGCCGGTTTTTTTGGCAGCGGGGCAGCAGCAGGGCGGTAAAGGCAATCAGCCCCATGAGCAGCAGCGTGGCGTACTGGTTGTAGTCCCGAATAGTGGCCATGCGCTGGTAATACACGGTGTACCATTCTGTAGCATAACCAACCAGCGCCACCGCCGCAATCAACGCCGCCGAACCGGCCAGGTTGGCCGCCACCGCCTGCAAACGGGTGCGCACGTCGTCGCCCGGGCGGCAGTAATAAAGCAGGCAAAGGCAGAAAAACGCCATTTGCCCCACCACAAGGTAGCGCTGCCCGGCCAAAGAAAGGCTGGTAGCGTATACCACCGTAACCCCCCCGGCAACAAGATAAGCGCCAAGCGCCAGCAGCAAGCCCGCGCTTTGCCGCAGCGAGGGGCCGAGGGTGCGCAAAAAGGCAAACCGCTCTTGCAGCAGGCAAACGCCAAACGAGACAAAGAGCAGCAGCAACGACGCCTCATACGGGCCGAAGGACCCGTACAAGGGCGGGATGGGGCAAGCCCAGTCGAACATCATGAGAAAAAGCGCAAGGTGAAAAGAAGCGCTGAAACAGCGAAAAAAAGCAGGACGCCGGGGTAGCGGTAAAGAGGGAACCAAAACGCAATACACCTTTCGGGCTGCGGCCAAAGGTACCCCCTGACCGCACCGGTAAATTCTACCCTTATTATACCTGCTTTAAGCGGCCTTGTCAACCGCAAGAGCTTACCCGGCGGACTGCTGAAAAAGCCAATCCCCCCACGCGCGCAAAAAGGCCCGGAGCGGCTGAACCCGCCCCGGGCTTTTTAGTACCAAACATAAGTCTGGCTTATTGTGTTATTTGCCTACGGCCTTTCTCAGCACGGCCAGCGCGTCGGCGGCGTTAATGGCGTTATCATGGTTTAAGTCCGCCACCGCCTGCTGCTCGGCAGTCAGGTCGGTTTTGTGCACGGCGTAGCGCAAAATCGCCAGCGCGTCGGCAGCGTTTACCTTGCCGTCGCCGGTCACGTCGCCATCCAACCGGGTATTAGAAGACGTAGAACCGCCGGAGGACGACGAGGGCGTGGACGAAGAGGGCACGGAAGGCTCAGAGGGCTCCGAGGGCTCGCTGGGAGTCTCCAGCGGCTCATAGGTGTGCTCGATACCCAGCGTTTCCTCTGCGGCGTAAAGCTTGGCAAAGTTGCGGCTGCGCACAAAGTTGCGCTGAATCACCGGCAGGGCCTTTAATTCTTCGCCCAGCGCAACCACCGTTTCACGGTCGGCCTCGGTAACGGGGTCGGGCAGCTGGTCAATCTTGTCGCAAACCTCTTGCCCGGCGGCGTTGCCGGCAGAGTTGGCGGGATAATAGACCTGTTTGCCGGTAATGTCCTGCGTTAAGAAGGGGTTTTTGTTGCCGGCTTCTTCGTCTTTATCGTCAAAATGAATCTGCGCCGCATTGGCATAGTCCATCCACCAGGCGGGGCCCATGGCCAGCGCGTAGTGGGTGTCTTCATATTTTGCAGAGTTGTTCACCGCCACGTTCAGGCGGTAGCCCGTATCGTCATACATCTCGTCGTTGCGGGGGAAGCGGGCTTCTACGCCGTAACCGCTCGCAACGGTTTTGGGCGAATAAGAATCGGCCAAATAGAGCGGCTCATTATCAAAGGTGAAAGGGCAGAAGTTGGCGGGGTCTTGAACCCACTCGCTGAAGGTTACGCCGCCGTAGCCCGGCTTTACTTTGTTGTGGAAATCGTCTACCACAAAGTTGGCGCCCTGCATACGCAGCTGAATGTCGCCCTGATATTCGCTCTTGGTCTGGTTGTAAAAACCGTCTACCGTGTCTTCGCTGTAGTCGGGGCGGCTTTCCGCAGTTTGGCTGTTGGGGTCGGGGTCCAGCCAAATTTCCAGCGAGTCGCCGGCGGAAGAGTCACGATCCATCCAATAATGGTCTTGGTCATCCCGGTCATAGGGAACCAGCTCGTCGTCCCATACTTTCACGTACACGTAAATGTAGTCGGCGTCATACGCGGTCCAAACCTTGGCCTGGGTAACAAAGTCAGAGTACGAACCGCTGCCGGACGGCCGGGGATAGGCGTTGAGCGCCTGCCAGTACCAGGTGTCGGTAATGCCGGGACGGGTACTGAGGTACCAAACGTCCAGGTTGCCGTCCACCACAAACTCGGGTTCATACTCTGCCTCTTCGGCGTTTACGGCCGCCATGGAGCTGCCGAATACAACCGTGGAGATGAGAATGGAAGCAACCAAAATCAATCCGATGATCTTTTTCATCAAAAATTCCTCCTTATCAGGCTATGCTCCTATGATACCACAAAAACCCGGCGTTGTAAATCACTTTTTTTGTGGATTCTGTGTTTTTTTGCTCTCCCCCGCCAAAACCGGGCGGAGCGAAAGCCCGCTATGGCGTTTGGCAACGCAAAAAAGCGGCTGCCGGTGGGCAGCCGCCAAGGGCGAGGGGCTCTCCCCCGCCGGGTTATTCTTCCATTTGGCGGCCCAAAAAGGCGGCCGCCACCTGGGTGAGTTTTACGTCCGTTTCGGTCGGCACGGCGCCGGTTTCGGCCGCCATTAGGCAAACCGCCCCCACAACGTCGCCGCCTGCGAGCACCGGCACCGCCACGGCCGCCGCCCGCTCTACCCCTTCCAGCGGCTGCAGGCGGGGCTCCGCCCCCGGGGTTAAAATATAGCTTTTGCGCTGCTCCATCAGTTCCTCCAGCGGGCGGGTTAAGCGGCGCTCCAAAATCTCGCGCTTGGCAAGACCAGACACCGCCACGCAGGCGTCTCGGTCGCAAATGACCACCGGCAGATTGGTGCCCTTTACCAGCACCTCGGCGTATTGCGCCGCAAAGTTGGCCAGCTCCCCAATGGGGGAATATTTCTTAAAAATCACGTCGCCGTCGTTGCTGGTGAAAATCTCCAGCGGGTCGCCTTCGCGAATGCGCATGGTGCGCCGGATTTCTTTGGGTATTACAACCCGACCCAAATCATCTATCCGGCGGACGATTCCTGTAGCTTTCATTTTATGCTCAGTCTCCTTGTTTTGTTTTGTAATGGTGATACTATCTTCTGTAAAACGCAAGCATTTATTCCGCCGAAGGGCGGAATTTTTCAAAATCCGGCATGATACCAACCTTTGTTTGGCATTGTGCCAAAGGATATTGATTTGATTCTTAAAATAGGGGATTGATACTTTTACCCCTTGTACTCAGGATGACTAGAGAGAAATTCTTGTTAGAGATTGTTTTTTCTACCCCATAAAGCAAGTCAGTAAGATGTTCAAAACTTATGCTATGAATAGGTCATTAGAACAAACGCAAGTCAGCCGATTTAGTCCTCGTCGGCTGACTTTTTTATGTACCCGCCCCATCCGCTCGGCGGGCCTCAGCATCCCAAAAACGAACGAATCGGGCGGCGTCAATGTAATTCCTAACGGGTTCTCACAATGGATATTTATGGTATTTCGAAAACTACGTAACCGTATCAATTAACTGCCCGGCGAGCTCATCGTTTTCAAAGCGCATAACGCTTTCCTCGCGGTTGGCGAAGCTAAGAAAGTTGACGCTTCCGTACCAGGCGATTTTCTGGTCAATAACCGTGAATTTTTGGTAAAAATCGGGTTTGAATCTCACTTGTATCCCGCAATCAACAAGGAATTCGGCATTTTGTTTTATAATGTCTTTCTCATGCTCCTTAAAATCCTCCGGCGGGCGGGTAACGACTGTAACGCAAACCCCGTTTAGTACAACGGGAGACAACAGTTTTGCTAGTTGAACCAGCCGGTTTTTTCGCATAAAAGGACTTACAATCAATATTTCTTTGCTTGCACAGGAGATATCGTTTGCAAACACAGGATAAAAGCTTTTTTCGTCGTATATCAAGTCGGGAGAGGCCGTTTGCTCTGCGTTCATTTTGGCCTTGTATCCGATTGCCGCATATCCTTTTACACGTTTTTGATACATTTTCTCAAGCGCCGAAACGTGTATATCCACGTAATCATAAACTCTGACCTCCGTTTTGCCATCATAATTGCGGTGCAATCTGCCGGTGTACTGCGCCACCTTACCTTTCCATGCAATTGGTAATGCAAGAAACAGCGTATCGAGCCTCGGAAAATCAAATCCCTCCCCCACATATTTTCCGGTTGCTATTATAGCCAGCTCCTCGTCGTCCGGGATGGATTCGAGTTTGGCAAACGTTTCTCGCCTCTCCTTTTGCGATGACGCGCCGAACAGCGTAATGACGTTTTTGCATTTCTCCGACAACAGGAGGCGCAACGTTTCAATATGTTCGCGCCTCTCTGTCAGAATGATTGGCGTTCGCCCTTCGTTTAACGCTTTCTCAACGTCTGATACGATCAAGGCATTGCGGCGCTGGTTCTCTGAGAGCTCCTTATATAGTTCTGTAATTGTTTTATCTGCCGCAGAGCGGAAAGATGTGAATCGCGGAATGAGAATATGCTCAAACGGTCTTTTCTCCGCTTGTTCCTTTGCATCGACCTTATAACGGATCGGTCCGCATTGCATAAAGATAATCGGGTGATGCCCGTCCTGTCGGGTCGGCGTCGCCGTTAAGCCGTAAACGTATTTTGCGTTGGCATTTTTCAGCACCGTTTCAAAGTTCACAGCAGAAACATGGTGGCATTCGTCTACGATTACCATTCCGTAGTTTTTAACGAGTTCCTTTGCCTCCCCGTCTGATAACGTCGATTGCATAATAGCAACGTCAACTATCCCGTGCAGGGTGTTCTTTTGCGCGCCAAGCAACCCGACAGGCGACCATGCAGCGCGGCGGCCGCGCCCCTTCGGTTTTTCAGGAGGCGTTATGTCAAAATCCAAAAACCTTTTCAACGATTTCTCCCATTGTGCCAAAAGTGCCTGCGTATGCACGAGGACGAGCGTATTGACCTTCCGTTGTGAAATCAGATATGCCGCGACAACCGTTTTGCCAAATGCGGTCGTCGCCGATAAAACGCCGATATCATATTGAAGGAGCGCGTCGGCGGCTTTCTGCTGCTCTTCTCGAAGCTGACCATTGAAGCAAACGGGGACTGCGCTTCCGTGAACGGTTTTGTCAACGATCGAATACGGAACGCCAATTTCATCCAACAGATCGCATAGCGCTTTTTCGCATCCGCGCGGCAGGGCGATGAACTTTTTCGTTATATCTGCACAGCATATAACGCGAGGTTTATTATATATTGGCATTCGCATTGCCTGCGCTCGGTAAAAATCCGGGTTTTTGAAAGCCGCAAGTCTCTTGACGATATTGATGGCCGGCGAGGATAGGCCTTCAATGGGTAAATAGATCTTATTGGCACGCACAATTTCAAGATTTACGGGAAAGTCTGTTCGCCCGAGTCGATGCGCTTTCTTCTTCTCCCACGGCTTTTCCTCTGAATCCGACAGCAAATCGCCAAGTTCGTTCTGTTTTCCGTATTGATCGATGATTGTTTCGACTTGCTTTATTGGCATAAGGCGTATTGAATCCAAATAAGCCCACTGATCAGAATTGGGCGTGAAATTTTCGTCAACAAACACACTGTTTCCATTTTTGCGTGCCAAGCCCTGCAGGGGCAAAGCAATCAAATTGCCAAATCCGCCGCTTGGCATAGTATCTTGATTGGGAAAAAGCCGATCATAGGATTGAAACGCCAACTCTCCGCGTTTATCCATTGCGCGCGTTAGAATGATTGTTCCAAGTTTTCTGGCGCTGACAGCTGCAATCTTATTTTCAAAAAAGATCCAAACGTGTGCGCCGTTTCCGGAGCGCGAGCGTTCTATGGCGACCGGTATCTGCCATTCGTCGCACACAGACCGGTATGACAAGGCGTCTTTTATATAGTCGGATTCGTCAAAATCAGCGCATAAAAAGCGGCAGGTATCGTCTTCGAGCATTGGATAAATGCCGATGACGTCCCTGCCGTATTCATCTTTCCCCGCAAGATGGTCATAAATCGCCATGTCGTTCAAAGGCGATAGCTTTCTGTTGGGGCAAGCGGAACATTTATAACTCTTCTTATCGCACAATCCGTCAACCCATTCGTTTTCACAAACGGGCTGATATCCGCTTCTACCTGTTGTTTTGCTCTGCCAACGCTTTGCATAAACATCTTCACGCCCGTGGAACAGCCTCTTGAACAAGGCAATCTTTTCAACGGTAGTGCTGTATTTGTTAATCTTTGAGGCGTTGGATTTCTTCATAACCGGCGATGAGCGAACGTTTCCGCCAACTTGTTCCTTAAGCACTCGGTTTTCTTCGCGCAATTCCTCTATGGTTTGTAGAGCAGCGTTATATTTTGCCAACAGCTCATTATAAGAATCCATTTTTCTCGTCCTCAATGGTATAGGGTGTAGTATTTCTGATACTTGCTTTTCGGGTAGTGGTTTTGTGATTGCAATAGAGGGTCAAGGGGAATTGTACCCCTACATGCCCTTTTGCAGGACGGCGGTTCTTTTTTGCTCTTGCGCCGCCTGCCAAAACCCCCGCTCCGGGCGGGAGCGGGGGTTTTGGCAGGCGGCCCGCCGGGGCAGGAAAGGAACCATGCGCCGGCGGGGAAAAAGCAGATTCTTACCTGTGAAAAAGCGACCGATTAGGGCTTAATAGTTTTGGGCCGAAAGCTCAAAAAAGCTTTGCGGGTGGGCGCAAACGGGGCAAATTTGCGGCGCGGCGGTGCCCACCACAATGTGCCCGCAGTTGCGGCATTCCCATACCTTTACTTCGCTCTTTTCAAACACCTTGGCGGTCTCTAAATTATGCAGCAGGGCGCGGTAGCGTTCCTCATGGTGCTTTTCTATGGCGGCCACCATGCGGAATTTTACGGCTAAGTCGCGAAAGCCCTCTTCCTCCGCCGTTTTGGCGAAGCCCTCGTACATATCGGTCCATTCGTAATTCTCGCCGTCGGCGGCGGCGGCCAGATTCTCCGCCGTGGTGCCAATGCCTTTGAGCTCTTTCAGCCACAGCTTGGCATGCTCTTTTTCGTTATCTGCCGTTTTTAAAAACAGCGCGGCCATTTGCTCGTACCCCTCTTTTTTGGCGACGGAGGCAAAATAGGTGTACTTATTGCGCGCCTGCGACTCGCCCGCAAAGGCGGCCTCTAAATTC
The DNA here is from genome assembly GCA_947623215.1 of uncultured Clostridia bacterium. Lineage (GTDB taxonomy): Bacteria > Bacillota > Clostridia > Oscillospirales > Acutalibacteraceae > UMGS1484. The sequence goes on along the minus strand of CANQGN010000042.1, from coordinate 3,238 downwards.
TTCTCGGTTTGGGTTCCGGCGTAAGGGTTTTGATTTTGGCTCATAGTTGCTCGCTCCTTTGTTTTTATTTCTGATTCTATTATACCCCGCCCGGGCACATTTGTCAATCTGCCAAACAAGGTTTGTACCCGGCAGGGCCGAATCGCCCGAAATCGGCCCTTTTCCCGCCATTTGCGCGTTCGCTCCGCTTGCTATACACAAAGTATGGCTGCGCGAAGCGAGCGCACCCTGACGAAAAAATGCCTCGATTTCGGGTGCTGCGCAGTTTTGTAAGAGCAAAATCGTTCTGGGGGTAAAGCCAAAAAACGCCGGAATACGCGCGTATTTCAAGTTTTTTGGCACAGGATTCGGGCGATTTTGCCTTCCAAAACCGGTTCGTCCCTACCGGGTGCAAACCAAGAGTTAAAATCCAGTTAAACGTTAAAAACCAAGGGTTAAAAACCTATAAACAAAACCGGTCGGAAAGAATTGCATTTTGTCGCCGGGTGTGATATAATGCCCCGCAGATGGTTAGAAGGGGCGATGTTACCAATGTACACGCTAATGGTGCTGGCGGCGGTGGTGCTGCTGGTAGGCGAATTTTGCATAAGCAAATACTACCAAAAAAATTACGGCGTTACCCTGTGCGCCGGGTTAACCTACACCTTTTTAAACGCGGTTCTTACAGCGGTGCTTTTTTGGGCCATTAGCGGGTTTGGGGTCTTCTTTTCACTCTTTTCGCTGCTGCTGGCGGCAGGCATGGGGCTGTGCAACCTTTGCTATGCCCTGCTGGGCTTCCGCATTATGGCGCATGGGCAAATGGCGCTTTACACGCTGTTTTTAATGACCGGCGGCATGACGCTGCCTTACCTCTACGGCCTTTTCTTTTTAAACGAACCCTTTTCTCTGCTGCGCACGGTTGGGCTGCTGCTCATTGTGGTGGCGGTCGTGCTGAGCAGCGGCGCCAAAACCGGCGCGGTGCCAAAGGTGGTGCTGACGCTTTGCCTTGGCGTGTTTGTGTGCAACGGCATGGTGAGCATTTTTTCTAAAGTGCACCAGATAGATACCACCCACGCCGCCGTAACCTCCGCCCAGTTTGTTTGCCTTACTGCCCTTTGCCGCGCCTGCTTTAGCGGGGTAGCGCTGCTGTTTTGCAGGGGCAAGGGCGCCCCCTCCCCTGCCGTATCTTATTCTACTGCCAAAGCCGCGCCGACCCGCCGACCCCCGGCCCCCCGCCTGCTGCTGGCCGGTTTTTCGGCCTGTTTGGGGGGCGTTTCGTACCTGTTGCAGCTCACCGGCGCCCAGCACCTGCCCGCCACCGTGCTCTACCCGCTCATCACCGGCGGCAGCATTGCCTTTACCACGCTGGCGGCGCTGTGGCTTTTTCACGAAAAGCCCGGCAAGGGGCTGCTGGTAGGCGTGGGGCTGTGCATTCTCGGCACCTGCTGTTTTTTGTAAAATAGAATGATGCAACCCCGCCGTTTTGCCTGTCAATGCGGCGGGGTTTTGTTGTGAAAAAATTTTTTAAAAAAAGTAGCAATTTTGCTGAGCGTTTTTGGGTTTTTGCGCGTCTAATAGGTAGAAACATGGTTTGGCGGCATTGTTGCTTGTTGACAGCCGCCGGGGTACGCATTATACTAAATGCGTACCAAACAAAAAAGGAGTGAATGCAAATGAAACGGAATGTTTGGCTCGGCGCCTTTGCGCTGTTGCTATGCCTTACCTGTTTGGTCAGCTGCGCCGCGCCTGCGGAAAATGCCGCCGTTACACCCACCGCTGCGGCCTCCGGTAACGGAGCGAGCACGCCGGCGGCTTTTACCGCTGCCTCATCGCAGCCCGCTGCGCCTTCTCAGCCCGCCAAAGTGACCGAACCGGCAAAAGCGGAAAAGCAACCGGCAGCGGAAAAAACGGCGGCAAGCAGCAAGGCGGCGGCCAAACCGGCGGCGAAGAGCGAACCGACGGCGAGCAGCAAAGCCCCTGCCAAACCGGCGACCGAAAAAACGGAATCGACTTCCGCTTCTTCTACCGAGACGGAATCCCCCGACTACATCTTTTGCACATTGCCACCGCCGCCGCAATATGCGAACTTTGAAAACGAAGCGTATTTTCAGCTGTGGCTGCTGAGCGGCACGGACTACGAGGAAGCGCGGCAGGCGGCGCTCGACGCCCTGCAAACCGGCCAAACCATTCGCTACTACGCGCCGCACAAGGCCATGAATTCCGAGCGAATGACCTTAAAGGAAATTGAAACCGTGCAAGGGTCGGTGGAATACATTTTTTCCTATCGTTCTGCCAGGGGGCAGGAGGTTGGCGAAGTAAGCATTAACCAAGTGCTTGACCCAAGCAAGCATTTTTTAAGCGAATATAAACGCTACCTGCTGGCTGCGCAAAACGGCGAGAAAGGCTATGGCAGCGCCGCGCTGAACGGCTGCCAGTACGTATGGTCTCATGTACCGCAGAGCGGAAACGTAAGTTTTCTTTATCAAATAGACGGTCAAATGTTTTATGCCTCTGCATTGGGCGGCATGTCCTCGGAAGTAGCGGATCTTTTGCCGCTGTTAGAGGTAGAAACCGTTACCCTCTACCCAAACGGCGCGGTTGAATAGCCGCCCCTCTTCCCTCTCGTAATTCCCCACAAACCGCGACCCCGAACCGGATTTTTCGTAACACCGGTTCGGGGTCGATTTTTTGCTTCAAATAGAATGGGTTGCCAAAATCAGGACTGCGCCAGCTTCATTTCGTTCACCGGCAGGGCCTTGTAAAGGGCAATCCAGTCAAAAGCCGTGGTCAGGCAGCTGCGGGCGCCGCAGGTGAGCAAAAATCCCTCGCCCGAGGGGGCGAAGCTTAAAGCCGGGGCGTAGGTCGTTTCACCCGCAAAACGCAGGTAAAACACCGCCGCCGTTTGGGGCTGCTCGGTCTGCTCCGGCGCAGGGCCGAGGTACTCGATACCCCGCAGGGCCTCGGTTATGGCGGCAACGTCCGCCTTGGCGGCGGCGATTTTAAACACGCCGGCGCCGGGCGCGTGAAAGGCGATTTCTTCTACCACCGGCGGCTGCTCGGCGAACAGGGGCGAGAGCGATTCCAGCGAGGAGAGCACCTACTTCACGCTCGGCGACGCCGAATACGGCGAGGACTTTGACGCCGAAGTGACCGGCGCCTCCGTCGGCGACACGCTCAATTTCTCCGTGACCTTCGGCGACGACATCTGGATGGACGAGTGGGTCGGCCAGACCGTCGATTTTGAGCTGAACATCACCAG
>CANQGN010000041.1 GCA_947623215.1 uncultured Clostridia bacterium | reverse complement strand
ATAGCTTCATTACCTCCATATCGTATAGATACCTCCAAGATTCTTGGGGCTTCTCACGGTGGAGATAGCAATGGAGGTTCCGGCGATACGAATGCTGATGAAGATTCGGAAGTGGTGTTTTGAGAAGGAGGAACAATGTTATGAATGAGATCAATTCTATTCCCATCCCGCAGAAAGCGGTCTTGTCTGTCCGTGAAGCGGCAGCATATACCAACATTGGCATCAACAAGATCGACAGTATGCTCCGCAGTCCAAACTGTCCTTTCGTGCTTTACGTTGGCACAAAGAAGCTGGTGAAGCGCAAGGAGTTCGAGAAATTTATCAGCGAGCAGTTGGTTATCTGAGGTCATGGTCCATTTCGTTCGGGACTACTACTCATAAAATTGGCGTAGAACTATTGCGAGAAAAGGGCGCTTGTGATATACTGTACAAGGTATATTGCGCTCTTTTCTCTCTTCTTCTGAGAAAGGAGCCCAGTATGGCGAAAGACTTAAAAGGGCGGGAACTTGGAAAGGGACTATCCCAGCGCAAGGACAAAAAATACTCCGCCCGGTATGTGACTAAGAACGGCAAGCGGCTGGAAAAGTATTTTGATACTCTGCCGGAAGCCCGCAACTGGCTGGCGGATTCAAGGTATGAGGACACGCACGGCACGACAGGCATTACCTCTACTGTGACGGTAGATACATGGTTCAATTATTGGTATGACAATCTGATTGTTGACCTCTCTCCGAATACCCGGAGGAACTACAAGGAACGGTACGAGAAAAATGTAAAGCCGACCATTGGCAAGATGTGTATGTCCGATGTGAAGCCAATGCACTGCAAGATGATACTCAATAATATGATGGCTGCGTATGCCGGGTCTACGATTCGTCAGACATACATTGCCATGGGTACTATGTTCCGTGCGGCGGTGATGAACGATGTTATATCTAAACACCCAATGGACGGAGTGCGGTACACAAAGCCTGTTAAGGCAGCGAGTGACCATAGAGTGTTGAGCATAGAGGAACAGCGAAAGTTCCTTGAAGTGGCGAAGACTTCACACAACTATTATCAGTATGCTTTGATTCTGGAAACGGGTCTACGGACAGGGGAAATGATCGGTCTTACATGGGATGCAGTAGACATGGTAAACAAAACCCTGACCGTGAACAAGGCTCTTGAGTTTCGGCATAAGCAGCAAGTGTGGCGTGCCGGCCCACCCAAGACACAGAGCAGTTACAGAACCATTCCTCTGACGAACCGGGCGTACAACCTGCTTCTGGAGTTGCGGGAACTGCGAAAATCGCAGAAGATGTCAAAGGACTTGGAACAGGTGTTAACCTATACAGACAGGCATACAGGGCAGACGGCAAGCCTTGATATGCGGGATTTGGTGTTCATCAATTTCCGAACGGGTATGCCAACCAAGAACAGCTCTTATGACACTCACCTCTACAAGTTGTGTGATGTAGCAGGCATACCCCCGTTTTGTATGCACACTCTACGACATACATACGCAACAAGAGCGATTGAAAGCGGAATGCCGCCGAAAGTTTTACAAAAGCTGTTGGGACACGCCAGCATTCAAACAACGATGGACACCTATGTTCATGTGACAGATGATTCATTGAGCAAGGCGGTACAGCAGTTTGAAGTAAATGGCGTAATCATGCCGTAACAAGCAGTACAACAGGGGCAGAGGTGCCCATAAACTGCCCCTGTTCTAAACAAAATGGCGTAGAAATGGCGTAAAACCATTTTGAGGCCCCGAAAAAACCTTGATAAATAAGGAGATGTAGATAAAAATGAAATTAGGAATTGTAGGGCTGCCGAACGTCGGCAAATCCACCTTATTTAACGCCATTACCAATGCGGGGGCGGCCTCGGCCAATTTTCCCTTTTGCACCATTGAACCCAACGTGGGGGTCGTGGCGGTACCGGACGAACGGCTGGACCGGCTGGCCGAGATTTACAACCCCGAAAAAGTGACCCCCGCCACGGTGGAGTTTGTAGACATTGCGGGGCTGGTAAAGGGCGCCTCCAAAGGCGAGGGGCTGGGCAACCAGTTTTTATCGCACATTCGCGAGGTAGACGCCATTGTGCACGTGGTGCGGTGTTTTGTAAACGACGACATTGTGCACGTAGAGGGCGGCGTGAACCCCGAGCGCGACATGGAAACCATCAATTTTGAGCTCATTTTTTCTGACATGGAGGTGCTGGAACGCCGCATTGACCGCACCGCCAAGGCCATGAAGGGCGACAAAACGCTCGCCTCTCAGCTCACCCTTTTTAAAGACCTTTACGCCCATTTAGAGAGCGGCCGCTCCGCCCGCTCTTTCCCCTGTGAGGAAGAGCAAAAAGAGCTGATTGCAACGCTGGGCTTACTCAGCGACAAGCCGGTGATTTACGCCTGCAACATGGGCGAAGACGACTTAACCGGCGACTTAGAAGCCAACCCCCGCTACTGCGCGGTCAAGGCCGCCGCAGCGGCGGAGGGGGCGGCGGTGCTGCCGATATGCGCCGCCATAGAGGCAGACATTGCCGCCATGGACCCGGCGGAACAGGCCCTCTTTTTGCAGGAGCTGGGGCTGGGCTGCTCCGGCCTGACTCGTTTAATTCAGTCCTGCTACTCCCTGCTGGGGCTTATCTCTTACCTGACCGCCGGCAAGCCGGAGGTACGCGCCTGGACCATTCGCGCGGGCACGAAGGCACCGCAGGCCGCCGGGAAAATACACAGCGACTTTGAGCGGGGCTTTATTCGCGCCGAAGTAATTGCCTACGACGATTTTATTGCCTGCGGCTCTATGGCCGCCGCCCGCGAGAAAGGGCTGGTTCGCTCGGAAGGCAAAGACTACGTTATGCGCGATGGCGACATTGTGCTCTTCCGCTTTAACGTATAAGTTCTAAACGAAAAACGGCAAGCGCCCCCGCAGCATGGTTTTACCAAATGCTGCGGGGGCGTTCGTTATATGGATTGGATTATTGTACTTGCCCGGCGGGCAGGGTTACCTGCTCCAGCTTGAGCAGCGGCAGCAGGTCGTCTAAGCGTTCGGCGTATTCACCAACCGACGCACAAATTAACTTGCCGTTTTGTTTCCAGTAAATACGGCAGCCGTTCACGTTCCGAATGGGTTCTCGGTAATACTCGATTCCGTTCACCTTTTTCATCCAGCAGCCATTTTTACCGGTGGCAACCTTTTCTTGCATTGCATCCCATTCCTGTTGCTGCACTTTACCGATATTATCGATTTCAACCGAAACCTTCCCGTCGCCGTAAAATGCAGGCGTTATATCCGCCAAACGGAAGGTATAAAAAAGGCAATAGTTCGGTACAATGCGCAACTCAACAAACGTCAGCGAGGAACTGTTCATCATCGCGGGAACGGCATTGTAACGCAACACGTCGCCCTCTTTCAGTTCTTGCAGCGCCTGCGCACGATATTCCGCATAATCGCCGCCGTCGTCTACCACGCCGCCTTGCAGCAACCACTGCTGAAAGGCCTGCTCGCTTTTAAAACAAGGATAGCGAGGGGGAACACACGACTGCTGCCAGCTTGAACTGGTTTCCTCTTCGTCGTTTTTCTGGGTGGCAGAGGGCGCCGCAGAGGATACCCCGGTCTTTTGCTCTGTTTCTTTCTTTTTGGCCGGTTTGGAGGAAGCGGTCGGCTTTTGCGCCGTCTCTTTGGCCGTGGTCTCCGCCGGTTTTTCTCCTACTAGCCCGGCGGTCTGTTTGGCCGCCGCCTGCACGCTTGCGGCAGACTGTGCGCTCGCCTGGCTTTGCGGCGCGGGGGCGGAACTCACCAGCGGCTTTACCGCATTCTCGCTCGCTTGCGCCGCCCCGGTGGGGGTAACCCCAGTGGGGGTAGCAGCCTTTTGCGCAGACCCGGCGCAGCCTGTAAACAGCGCGGCGCAAAGCGCCAGCGCCAAAATGCAAACCCAATAATTCCGTTTCATGCAGGGTCTCTCCTCCTTTTTTTACTCGTTGCCTTTTTAGTAAAGCGCGAAGCCCGGCGGCTGTCAACAGGGGCAACAAGGCCGCCCATTCGTTCTCTACTTATTAGACGCCAAAAAGGCGAAAAACGCTCACTTAAGTTTTAAAATTTTTTTATTTTTTAAATCAACCAAAAAAATGGGCGGGGTCTCCCCCACCCGACCGGCAAAATGGCCGGTTTATTTTGCACGTTACAGTAATATGCAAATCAGCCCGCCGCAGCCTTCGTTTATCACCCGCTGAATGGTCTCTTGCAGCTTGCGGCGGGCGTCCGCCGGCATACGCGAGAGCTTGGCGTGCAGCCCCTCGTTTACGAGGTCATGCAGCGACTTGCCGAAAATGTTAGAATCCCACAGCCGCGCCGGGTCGTCCTCAAAGCCCGCCAGCAGATAGCGCACCAAATCCTCCGACTGTTTTTCCGACCCCACCACCGGCGTAATCTCGGTGCGAATGTCTGCCCGCATCATGTGAATAGAGGGGGCGGTGGCCTTTAGCCGCACGCCGTACTGGCTGCCCTGCTTCATAATTTCCGGCTCTTCTAAGGTCATTTCCTCTTTGTCCGGCATGACTATGCCGTAGCCTACCCGCTCTACCTCTTCCAGTGCGCCCTTCACCTTTTCGTACCGGCGTTTCACCTCTGCCAGCTCGGCCAGGCAGTCAAGCAACCCCTCTTCGCCGCATATTTCAAGCCCCGTTTCTTCGGTCAGCACGCGGTAGAGCAAGTCGGGCGCAAGCCCCACCTCTATGGTCGCCCGCCCGGCCCCCAGCTCTACCCCGCTTAAGGTGGCAAAGCGCACGTGCTCGCTGCCCTGCAGCGCCTCGGCCAGCGTTTGCAGCTGCCGCACCCGCGCCACCCGCGCGGCGGCAGCGGCTACCAGCTCATACAATTCACTTTTTAACCAATGGTCGGCCTTTAAGCCCGCCAGCCACCCCGGCAGGCCGATTTTCACCTCCCGCAGGGGGAATTCGGTCAAAATTTGCGCCAAAATCGCCTTAAAATCTTCTTCGCCCAGCTCTAAACAATTCACCGGCAGCACCGGCACACCGTAGGTCTCGCTTAGCTGCTCGGCGGTTTGCCGGGCGGCGGGGGCGGCGGGGTCGGTAGAGTTCAGCAGCACCACAAAGGGCTTTTGTATGGCCCGCAGTTCTTCTATGACCCGCTGCTCCGCTTCTTCATACTCCGCGCGGTCTATGTCGCCAATGGTGCCGTCGGTCGTGACCACCAGCCCAATGGTAGAGTGCTCGGCTATCACCTTTTGGGTGCCGATTTCTGCCGCCATGTTAAAGGGGATTTCTTCTTCAAACCACGGGGTTTTAACCATGCGCGGGCGGTCTTCTTCTACATACCCCAGGGCGCTGGGCACTATGTAGCCCACACAGTCTACCAGCCGCACCGAAAGCTCGCTTACGCCGTCCAGCGTTATGGCTACCGCTTCCTCCGGAATAAACTTGGGCTCGGTAGTCATAATGGTGCGCCCGGCGGCCGACTGAGGCATTTCGTCTATTGCCCGCTCTCGCCGATACTCCCCCTTCATGTGGGGCATTACCATGGTCTCCATAAACCGCTTAATAAAGGTGGATTTTCCGGTGCGCACCGGCCCCACAATGCCAAGGTAAATGTTGCCGTCGGTTCGCTCGGCAATATCCTGATAAATGTTGGCGTCAGTCATACAACCCGTCCTCTTTTCGTCATATCTTGGTAAACTATATGAAAGGAAAAGGGACAATATGCCAGCCGAAAAAAGGCCCGCCCACCAAAAGCAGGTGAGCGGGTTGTTGCATTTAGTCTTGCTCGACCGCCGCCGGCTGCGAAACAATGGCGGCGATTTGCCGGGGTGGGAATTTGGGCTGGCGGTCAAAGGTGTAAAGGCCGTTTTGCTCTTGCTCTACGTCGGTTAACTGGGTGTAGCAAAAGCCGAAAAAGGCGGGGTTTTGCAGCAGCGAAGTGGTAAGGGCGCCAAAGCGCTCCATAAATTCCGCCTCCGTAGCCGGGCCGGTACCGTACCCCCAACCGGCGGGGTCGGCCGACCAGCGAATGCCGCCGTACTCGCTTACAAACACCGGCTGGCCGCCGTAGGTTTGCCACTCGGCGCAATAGTCCGGCTGGGTTAAACGACCGGTTTTGGCAAAGCTTTCATACCGGGCGGCGAAGGTTGCGGGGTTCTGGTCGTAGTCGTGCAGGTCAAACACGTCGGTTTGCAGGTGAATGTAGCCGCTGGTATCGATACACGGGCGGTCGGGGTCGGCGGCCTTGGTAAGGCGGTAAAGGGTGCGCACCGTCTCCGGCCGCTGGTCGGGGTGGGTCTCGTTCAGCGGGCACCAGCCCACCACGCAGGGGTGGGCGGAATCCCGCGCCACAACCGAAAGCCACTCCTCCGCCACCGCGGCCAGCGCGGCGGGGGCGGCCAAATCGACCCCCCAGCTGGGGTACTCGCCCCAAACCAGATAGCCCAGCCGGTCGCAATGGTACAAAAAGCGCTCTTCAAACACCTTTTGGTGCAGCCGGGCGCCGTTAAAGCCCATTTGCATGGCGCGGGTTATGTCGGCAGCCAATTCTTCATCGCTGGGGGCGGTATAAATCCCCTGCGGGTAGTAGCCCTGGTCTAATATCAGCCGCTGGAACACGCTGCGGCCGTTGAGCAGAAAGCGGCCGTCTTGCAGCTCCGCCGTGCGCAGGCCAAAGTAGCTTTCTACCCGGTCTTCGCCAAAGGTCACCGTGCAGTCGTACAGCCGCCCGTGGCCGGGCTCCCACAGGTGCAGCTCAGCAAGCGGCAGCACAAACTGCACCCGCCCGGCGGCGTTTGGCAGCGCTACCCGCCCCATTTCTTGCCCCTTATAAGCGGCGGTAACGGTTAGGTTGCCCCGCCCCGCGAGGGTCAGGGTTACCAGCGCCCCCTGCCCCACCGGCCGGGGCTGCACGGTAAGGGACTCTATATAAGCGCGGGGGGTAAACTCCAGCCAGACGGTTTGCCAAATGCCGGTAGAGCGGGTGTAGAGGCAAGAGTAAGACTCGTACCGCTCGCTTTGCTTGCCGCTGGGCTGCAGGGGGCTGCGGGTATCGTCTTTGGCCGCTACGGTAAGGGTGTTTTCCCCCTCCCGCAAAAAGGGGGTGACGGTAAAGCAAAAAGAGGCATACCCGCCCCGGTGGCGGCCGACCAGCTGGCCGTTTATGTAAACCGCCGCCTCGTAATCGACCGCGCCAAAGTGCAGCGCCACCCGCCCCGCCAGCTGCCGGGCGGTTACGGTAAAGGTGCGGCGGTACCACACGCAGGGCATAAAATCGCGATGATGTACCCCCGAAAGCTCGCTTTCGGGACAAAAGGGCACGGTAATGCGCCCGGCAAAGGGGGCGGCTTCATGGTACAGCCCGCGCTGCTCGCCGCTTACGGCGGCGTCGATTTCAAACGCCCACTCGCCGTTCAGGTTTTGCCAAGTCTCCCGCCGCATGGTGGGGCGGGGGTGCTCCGGCCTTGGAATGGATTGTTGTTTCACGCTTTGTTTCCTCCTTTATCGGTAAAGAGGCGGCGCAGGGCGGCCTCTAAGCGATTCAGCCCCTGCTCTACCCACAGTAGGGTAAACAGCCCCCGCCGAAGGGCATCTGCCAATAAGGCAAACACCAAAAAGGCCAGCGCGGCGCAAAGGGTGGCCGCCGCCAGAACAGGGGGCGAGCAGGCGGCCAAAAAGGCATACCGCCCGGTAAGCCAATGAGTCCAAATCCACCGCTGGCAGTTGAGCAAATAGGCGGCAAAGGCGCCCGAAGCGCCAAAGCGAATAAGCTTGCAGGCGGCGGGCGAAAAACGCAGCTTGGAAAAGGCGATAAGGTGCAGCAGCGAGGCCCCCAGCACGGCGGGCGAAGTGTAGGAAACCAGAAAATCTCGCCGAACGACGGTTGCCCCAAGGGAAAACTCTACCCCAAACTGCCGCCACAAAAAGGCCACGAGCACGCAGGAGACAATACCCAGCGCCGCCTGCCAAACCCGCAAAGCGCCGCCGATGTTCGCCTTTTTGGCAAGGCCGCCGAGCAGGTAAAGCAGGGCCAGCCAAACAAAGGAATAGCCGTTTTGCAAATGAAACCGGCGGAAGAAGCACTCGTAAACCGAAAACACGGTAAAGAGGGCGTAAAAGAGCTTTTTGGCGGTCGCCGCCGGGCAGGCGCGCAGCCCGGCGTTGAGCAGCGGCATGCACACGGTAAGCCCCAGGTAGGCGGTTAAGTACCAGTAAAGCCCGTTTGAAACCGGGAACAACATGGTAGTAAGCTCGTTTTGCCCCACGGTTTGGGGGACAAACAAGAGTGCCAGCAACGTAACGGCCACGCCGTAAAAGACCGCCTGTAACCACAGCGAGGCAAACCCCGCCAGCCGCACCGGGCGGGGCTTTTCGCGGTAGGCGACGTAGCCGCTGATCAGCCCGAAAATATCCACCGCGCCGTAGGCCCAAATTTCGCAAAACCAGGCGGTATGGGCGGCCGCCGTGCCGGGCGGGGCAGCCGCGAGCACGCCTCCACGGCCGAGGACATGCAGCACCAGCACGTAAAACATCGAGAGCACGCGCAGCAAATCGACTCCGTAGTTGCGCACCGGGTTGAGCGGTTGGTTTGTCATAGTATTCGCCGCCTTTCTGCCGTTTTATTTTTTTTAAAAAACCAGTTGTACCAACACCATATATAGCGCCGTACCTCCCGCAATGCTGAGCAGCGTGTTGCGCCGCCACACGTGCAGCGCCACAACCGCCGCCACCGCAATGGCGGAGGGGGCCCAATTCGCCGCGGCGGTAAAGGTTACCGTGCGCAGGCAGTAAATGATGAGCATCCCAATAATGGCGCAGGGCAGCTTGTCGCCCAAATAGGTAACAAAAGCCGGTACCCCCCGCCGGGCGCGAAAAATAAGAAAGGGCAAAAACCGCAGCAGGGCGGTAACCCCCGCAATCACGGCGATGAGCAGGGCGGCGTGGGCGTTGCTATGCACGGGCGCCACCCCGCTTTGCATAGGCGGCCGAAAGCACCGCCGCAATGACCAGCATTGCCGAAATTAAAAACCGGCTTTGGCCAAAAATCAATAGACACAGCAGCGAGGCGAACAGCCCCAGCAGGGCGCACCGCCGCTCTTTGGCCGCAAGCCACTGCTCTACAAACACGGTCACAAACAGGGCGGTCATAGAAAATTCAATACCGGCGGCGTTAAACGAAACGCTCGCCCCCAGCGCCGCCCCCGCCGCCGTACCGGCCACCCAGTAGAGCTGGTCAAAGGCCGTTACCAGCAGGCAGTAGCGGGCGGCGGTTTTATCGTCCTTCGGGATTTCCCCTTCGCCGCAGAGCAGCGAGTAGGTCTCGTCTGTAAGGCCAAAAATTAAATAGGGCTTCGCCCGCCCCATGCGGCGGTACTTCGGCACCATGGAAATACCGTAAAACAAATGCCGGGCGTTGACCATGAGGGTCATGAGAGCGGCGGTGAGGGGCGAGGCGGCGGTGGCGAGTAAATCCACCGTAACGTACTGCATGGAACCGGCAAAAATGAACACGCTGCACAAAACAGACCAGCCCGGCCCATAGCCGTGGTTGCTCATTAAAATGCCAAAGCCCATGCCCAGCACCACGTAGGCCGCCAGCACCGGCAGGGTTTTTATAAAGGCTTTTTTACACAATTGGCACCCCTCCTTTCGGGGTACAAGAACAATTTTATCGCCTGAGCGAGCAGACGACCTCTACGTGGGCGGTATGGGGGAACATATCCACCGGCGCGAGCTGCTCTACCCGGTAGCCGCCTTTGGTCAGTACGCCAAGGTCGCGGGCGAGGGTCTCCGGATTACAGGAAATATAAACCACCCGCGCGGGGGCGAGGGCGAGTAAACTTTGCAAAAAGCGGCGGCTGCTGCCGGCGCGGGGCGGGTCCATCATGACCACCTCGGGGGCGCTTCCCTCGCGGGCCAAATCGTCCATAAAATCGCCGGCGTCGGCGCAAAAAAAGCGGGCGTTGCGAATGCCGTTCAGCCGGGCGTTCTGCCGGGCGTCTTTTACGGCGGCGGGGTTGACCTCTACCCCCGTAACAAAGCCGCAGCGGGCGGCGGCCGCAAGGCCAATGGTGCCCACCCCGCAGTAAGCGTCTAACAGGCGGTCGCGGGGGGTTAGGGCGGCAAGCGACAGCGCGGTTTCATACAGCACCGGCGTTTGCACGGAATTGACCTGATAAAAACTGGCGGGCGAAATGCGAAACCGGCAGCCGCAAAGCTCGTCTTCTATGGCGCCGCTGCCAAACAACACCCGCTGGCGCTGGCCCAGCACCAAGCTGGTATGCCCGGCGTTGATATTTTGCACCACCGTGGTAATAAAGGGAAAGGCCTCGCACAGCGCCCCCGTAAAAGCCTGCCGCCCGGGCAGCGCGGGGGTGCCGGTCACCAGCACCACCATGGTTTGGCCGGTGGCGGCGCTGCGGCGAATGAGCACGTGGCGCAGCACGCCGCGACCGGTATCCGGATTGTAGGCGGT
>CANQGN010000040.1 GCA_947623215.1 uncultured Clostridia bacterium | reverse complement strand
ATCGATGCTGCGACACGCCGTGCATGTCATACAGGGGTTTCCATCCTGCGGATGTTCACAGTTTACCGCCATAGCCAAGATCCGTGCGCAGGTCGTTTTGCCCGTACCGCGCGAGCCGGTAAAGAGGTAGGCGTGCGCCGTCTTGCCGGAAAGGATTTCATTTTTGAGCGTTACCGTAATATGCGGCTGACTTAGCACATCCGCGAATGTCTTCGGACGGTACTTCCGATAAAGCGCAAGATACACCGTGACACCTCCTCTTTTAGTGTCCAGCAAAAAGGCAGTGCAGACCGGCCTTTTTTCAAACCGACCGCCGTCCGTACTGACATACGGATATACAGGAAACACTGCGGCACACAGAGACTGCCGCTTAATGCTGCTCGGTTCCCCGCCTGACATGGTTCACGGCGTTCTGTTGCACAGGCCCCATATATCCGTATCTCAGCACGCATGACTTCTGCCCTGCCTACTATCGCGAGATGAGATTAGTATACTATATTTCACGAAAAAAAGCAACCTTTTTTCGCAAATGCGGCGCGAAAATATGCAGAAAAGGGGTTGACATTCAAAAAAAGCGTGGTATAATAAAACGTAGTTTTATCGAGGCGTGGCTCAGTTTGGTAGAGCGCTGCGTTCGGGACGCAGAGGCCGCAGGTTCAAATCCTGTCGCCTCGACCACGTCGGAGCAAAGTCCGCTTTGCTCCGACGCTTTTTTATTGCCTGCGGCAAAAAAGCGTCATCCGCCCGCTCCCTTGCTCCTCCTTTCCCCAAAAGGCCTTACGGCCTTTCGGGGCCCCCACGTCCGCCTTGACTCCGGTTGAAACTTTTGCTCATAGAGCAAAAGTTCCGCCCTGCGCCTGCGGCTCCCGGCGGCGGGGGGAGGAAAAAACCGTTTTAATGAAGCAGCGCCGAACGGCGCTATGATGTTCCACCTGTCGGTGGAATGATGTTTGCCCTATCGGGCAAATGATGTTGCCTTCGGCAATGATGTTGGCTTCGCCAATGATGTGTGCCTGCGGCACATGAAGGGGCAAACATCGCATCATTGCGCCAAAGGCGCAGCCTCATGCCGCCGCAGGCGGCGCATCATTTGCCCGAAAGGGCAAACATCATTGAAAAAGGCGATTGCTTTCGCAATCGCCTTTTTCTGGTACGCCCGACTGGATTCGAACCAGCGGCCTTTAGAGTCGGAGTCTAACGCTCTATCCAGCTGAGCTACGGGCGCATTTTGTTTTTTAGCCCGGTTATTATAGCATACTCACCGCCGTTTTGCAAGGGATAATTCACAAAAATCCGCGCTTTTGGCAGGCGATGCGGCCGAAAAGGGGGAAAAGGGCTTTCTTTTTGCAAAAAATTTGTTGCAATTGCCCTAAAAGAATGGTATGATAGAAGCAATAAAAGATAGAGGTGCGGAACGCATGAGTAGCCCCCGGCAGAATAAAGGCATTGCCGGCGGTGAAAGGGCCAACGCCGAAGCGGGCGGGCGCACGCCTTTTACGCCCCCGCCGCGCTGGGCGAGCAGCACAATATGCTGCCGCCTGTCACATTCGTGGAGCGCTATCCTTTCTATTTTCCCCCTTTTGGTTTTGCTTTGGCGGTTGTGACCGGGTTTGTCGCAACCGCTTTTTCCTTTTTCTTCGTCTCTTTTTTTTCGGCGCTGCCCGCGCCAATTCCATAAAGGAGGATTCTGTTATGCAAAAACGAACCCGCAACCCATGGCTGTGGTGTTTGGCCGTTGTGCTGGTTTCGGCCTGCATGTTCGCCTTTGGCGCCATGGCCGCAACCGAAGAAGCCCCGGCCAACCCGGCCGCCTTTTCGGTTGAGACCGATTCGGGCGACGTAGCCGAATACGACCTGGCGGACGGCGAATCGGCCCAGGCTTACGTAGACGCCTACGCCGACAACTTAAACGCCGACCCGGCTTTTGACGAACACCTGTCCGGCGCGCTTACCACCGTGCGGCAGGACATTCCGGCCTACGCCACCATTTGGGCGCTGCTGCCGCCGCTGCTGGCCATTGCGCTGGCGCTCATTACCAAAGAGGTGTACTCCTCGCTGTTTTTGGGCATTTTGGCCGGCGGCGTCATTTACGCCGGATTTAACTTTGAAACCACCGTGACCCACGTGTTCAGCGACGGCTTTGTGGGCAGTCTGGCCGACTCTTACAACGCCGGTATTCTCATCTTTTTGGTGCTGCTGGGGGCGCTGGTCGCCATGATGAACAAGTCCGGCGGGTCGGCGGCCTTCGGCCGGTGGACCACCCGCCACATTCACACCCGGCGGGGGGCGCAGCTGGCCACCGTTGCCATGGGCGTGCTCATCTTTATCGACGACTACTTCAACTGCCTTACGGTGGGCTCGGTTATGCGCCCGGTCACCGACAAGCACAACATCTCTCGCGCCAAGCTGGCCTATTTAATTGACGCTACCGCCGCGCCGGTGTGCATTATTGCCCCCATTTCTTCCTGGGCGGCGGCCGTGGCGGGGTTTGCGCGGGGTTCCGGCGCTACCAGCGGCATGTCGCTCTTTGTCAGCGCCATTCCCTTTAACTTTTACGCCCTGCTTACCATTGTGACCATGATTTTTATTGCCGTGGCGAATTTTGACTTTGGCCCCATGAAGCGGCACGAAGACAACGCCGCTGCCGGCGACCTGTTTACCACCGGCGTGGAAGAAGCAAGCGAAGAATTAAACCGCGAGGCCAACCCCCGCGGCCGCGTGGCCGATTTGGTGGTGCCGGTGCTCTTTTTAATCGTCGCCTGCGTAATCGGTATGATTTACTCCGGCGGGTTCTTTACGCCGGAGACCGACGGTTACCACGACTTTATAGCCGCCTTTTCGGGCAGCGACGCCTCGGTAGGGCTGGTGTACGGCTCCTTTGTTACCATAGTGTTTGCCGTGCTTTACTTTGTGGCCCGGCGGGTTATCTCGTTTAAAGACTGCATGAAGTGCATTCCGGAGGGCTTTTGCGCCATGGTACCGGCCATTATGATTTTAATTTGCGCCTGGACCTTAAAAACCATGACCGACAGCCTGGGCGCCAAGATTTTCATCTCGCAGCTGGTAGAAGGTTCGGCCGCCTCCTTCCAGGCGCTGCTGCCAGGCATTATCTTCCTCATTGCGGTGGCGCTCTCGTTTGCCACCGGCACCTCGTGGGGCACCTTTGGCATTCTCATTCCCATTGTGCTCAGCGTGTTTGGCGCGGCAGACGGCAACATTACGGTGGTAGCCATTTCCGCCTGCATGGCCGGCGCGGTTTGCGGCGACCACTGCTCGCCCATTTCTGACACCACCATTATGGCCTCCGCCGGGGCGGCGTGCAACCACATTAACCACGTTTCTACCCAGCTGCCCTACGCGCTGCTGGTAGCCGGCGTTTCGTTTGTGACCTACCTCATCGCCGGGTTTGTGCCAAACGCCTTTGTGGCGCTGCCGGTGGGCGTGGCGCTTATGCTCGCCACCCTGTTTGTGCTGCGCGCCGTGCTAAAGAAAAAGCAAAGCCGGGCATAATCCCCAAAGCCACCGCATATACTTACCACAACCGGGCGGCGGGCGACCGCCGCCCCAATCCATATGGAGCGTGAAAAACCATGCAAGCGGGCATTATTACCATTAGTCGGGAGTTCGGCAGCGGCGGCCGCGTCATCGGCGAGCGGCTGGCCGAGGCGCTGGGGCTGCCCTGTTACGACCGCTCGATTATAGAGCAGGCGGCCAAAGAAAGCGGCCTTTCAGAGGCCTTTATAGAAGAAGAGGAGCAGCGGTTTGACAATAGTATGCTCTTCTCTCTTTCCATGGGCAACGCGCCGCTGGCGGCCGGTGGGCTGGATTTGCCCGGGCGGGTGTTTGAGGCCGAAAGCGCCGTCATTCGCAAGCTGGCCGGGCAGGGCGGCTGCGTCATGGTGGGGCGGTGCGCCGACTATTTGCTGCGCGAGTACCCGGCGCTGCTCTCTGTCTTTATTTGCGGCGACTTTGACAAACGGGTGAAACGGGCGGTAGAGGTATACGGCCTGCCGCCCGAAAAAGCCGCCCGCACCGTGCGCGCTCGCGACAAACAGCGCGCCCGCCACTACCACTTTTATACCGACCGCACCTGGGGCGGCCGCGAGTGGTACGACATGACCCTGAATTCCAGCCGACTGGGCATGGACGTGTGCGTGGACTTGCTTGCCGCCGCCGCCCGCCGCACTTTCGGATAAGGGCGTAGCCATAAAAATCAACCCCCGACCTTCGGCGCTTTGCCGGGGTCGGGGGTTGATTCTTGTTGTAGGGATTGCACCGTTATCAGGCGGGCGGCAGGCCAAACAGGCGGCGGGCATTGGCCTCTGCGGCGGCCAGCAGCTCTTCTACCGGCATTTGCCGCAGGGCGGCGATTTTCTCTGCCGTTGCGGCAATCATGGAAGAATCGCACCGCTGCCCCCGAAAGGGCACGGGGGCCATGTAGGGGCAGTCGGTCTCTAACAGCAGGCGGTCAAGCGGCGCCATTTGGGCCACCGCCGCCGGTTTTTTGGCATTGTGAAAGGTAACCGCTCCGCCAAGGCCGATATATAGCCCCAGCGAGAGCACTTCCCTTGCCATTTCCACACTGCCGGAAAAACAGTGCACCACCCCTTTGGGGCGGTAGCGGCGCAGCAGGGTAAGGGTATCTTCATGCGCCTCGCGGTCGTGCACCACAACCGGCATGTCCAGCTCTACCGCCAGCGCCAGCTGCCCCTCGAACCACGCTTTTTGCTGCTCGCGAGGGGAAAAGTCGTAGTGATAGTCCAGCCCAATCTCCCCCACCGCCACGCATTTGGGGTGGGCGAGCAGGGCTGTCAGCGCCCGGCGGGCTTCGCCGTTCCATGCCCCGGCGGCGGCCGCCTCGTGCGGGTGCACCCCCGCGGCGGCAAACAGGCCGGGGTATTGCTCCGCCAGCGCTATGGACGCTTTGGAAGTAGCGAAATCGCTGCCGCAGTTGACAATACCCACCACGCCTTTTTGCGCAAAGAGGGCAGGCAGCAGCGTTTCCCGGTCGGGGTCAAAGGCCTCGCCCTCATAATGGGCGTGGGAGTCAAAAATACGCGGCATGGCTTAGCGCACCTTGCTGCCGGGGGCCACGTCGTCGGCAAAAATCACCCGCACGCCGTCGGCGCTGTCGGCCGCCAAAATCATGCCCTGACTTTCTACCCCGCAGAGCAGGGCGGGCTTTAAGTTGGCCACCACCAACACGTTGTGCCCCACCAGCTGCTCCGGCGTATACCACGGGGCAATGCCGGAGGCCACGGTGCGGGGGGTAGCGCTGCCGTCGTCTAAGGTCAGTTGCAGCAGCTTTTTGGCCCGTTTGACCGGCTGGCAGGCGGTCACCTTGGCCACCCGCAGCTCTACCTTGGCAAAGTCTTCCAGCGCAATCCGCGCCAGCGTGGCGGTGTTCTCTGCCTTGGGGGCGGCCGCCGCTTTGGCCTTTTGTTCTGCCTCTTCGAGCGCGGCTAATTCTTTTTCCGCGTCTATGCGGGGGAAGAGCAGCACCCCCTGCTCTACCGCGCAGTCTTTGGGCAGCAGGCCAAAGGCGGCGCAGCTTTGCCACGTGCGCTGCTCGTCGGTCAAATGCAGCGCCATTGCAATGCGGTCGGCGGTATCCGGCATAAAGGGGGTGAGCAGCACCGAAATGATGCGCAGGCTCTCGCACAAATGGTAGAGCACGTCCGCCAGGCGGGGGGCGGCCTCCGGCGACTTGGCCAGCACCCAGGGGGCGGTTTCGTCTATATATTTATTGGTGCGGGAAATAAGCTTCCACAGCTCGGTGAGCGCGGCAGAAAACTGCATGGCATCCATGGCTTTTTCCACCGCCTGCCGGGTTTCGGCGGCCAATGCTTCCAGCGAATCGTCAAATTCGCCCGGCTGCTGGGCGGCGGGTAAGCGGCCGCCGAAATATTTATGCACCATGGCGCCGGTGCGCGAGACCAGATTGCCCAAATCGTTGGCCAAATCGGCGTTGATGCGGTGAATAAGCGCCTCGTTGGTAAACACGCCGTCTGCCCCAAAGGGAATCTCGCGCAGCAAAAAGTAGCGAATGGCGCCTACCCCGTAGCGGTCACACAGCACCATGGGGTCTACCACGTTGCCTTTGGACTTGGACATTTTGCCCCCTTGCAGCAGCAGCCAGCCGTGGCCGTACACCTGCCGGGGCAGCGGCAAATCCAGCGCCATTAGCATGGCGGGCCAAATAATGGTGTGAAAGCGCACAATTTCTTTGCCCACCAGGTGCACGTCTGCCGGCCAGTATTTTTGGTAATCGCTGTCATCCTCGCTGCCGTAGCCTATGGCGGTGATGTAGTTAGACAGCGCGTCTACCCACACGTAGACCACATGGCCGGGGTCAAAGGTGACCGGAATGCCCCAGGTGAAGGAGGTGCGGGAAACGCACAAATCCTCCAGCCCCGGTTTAATGAAGTTTTGAATCATCTCGTTTTTACGCGAGACGGGCTGAATAAAGTCCGGGTGGGCCTCGTAATATTCCACCAGCCGGTCGGCGTAGCGAGACAGCCGGAAGAAGTAGGCTTCTTCCTCCGCCAAATGCACCTCTCCCCCGCAGTCGGGGCAGCGGCCGTCTTTTAACTGGGTTTCCGTCCAAAAGGCCTCGCAGGGGGTGCAGTAGTGCCCCTCGTACCGGCCCTTGTAAATGTCGCCCCGCTCGTACAGCTGCTTAAAAATGGTCTGCACGGCTTTTTCGTGGTAAGAGTCGGTAGTGCGAATAAACCGGTCGTTCGAGATATTCATGCGCTGCCAGAGCTGTTTGATGCCGGCGACGATTTCGTCCACGTATTCTTTGGGGGTGACCCCTTTTTCTTTGGCCTTGGTCTCGATTTTCTGGCCGTGCTCGTCGGTACCGGTGAGGAACATCACGTCATACCCCTGCATTCGTTTATACCGGGCCATGGCGTCTGCCGCCACAGTGGTATAAGAATGCCCGATATGCAGTTTATCGGAGGGATAATAGATGGGGGTCGTGATATAAAATGTTTGACTCACAACGCAGGCTCCTTTCGGTTTTTCATGGTTTTTATCCTACACCCGCCGCCATTTTACCCCGGCGGGGGTATCTTCCAGCACTATGCCGCGCCGGTGCAGCTCGTCGCGAATGCGGTCGGCCTCGGCGTACTGCTTTGCCTTGCGGGCGGCGGTACGGGCGGCAATTAGGGCTTCTACCTCTTCTTCCAGCGACTGGTCGCGGCGCTCGTAAAGCAGCCCCAGCACCTCTGCCAGCTCGTTAAACTGCCGCTCGGCCGCTTCGCACAGGGCGAGGTTCGGCTCGGCGTGCATGGCGGCGTTCACATCGCGCGCCAAATCAAACAGGGCGGCCAGCGCGTCGGCGGTGTTCAGGTCGTCTTCCATCGCCTCTATAAACTGCTGCCGACGGCGGGCAAACCCGTCGGCCGCCGCCTGCTCCTGCTCGGTGTAAGGCCGGTCTTTTGCCGCTTCTTTGGCCGTTTGTATACCGGCGCGGCAGGTGTACAGCCGTTCCAGCGCCCGCACGTTTTGCTCCAGCACCTCCGGGCTGTAGTTAATGGGGCTGCGGTAGTGCGAGGCAATCATTAAAAAGCGAATGGGTTCGTAGCCGTAGCGGGCGGCTACCTCTCGCACCGTGAAAAAGTTGCCCAGCGACTTGGACATTTTGCGGTTGTCTACGTTGATATAGCCGTTGTGCATCCAGTAGCGGGCAAAGCGGCAACCGTTGGCGCACTCTGACTGGGCAATTTCGTTTTCGTGGTGAGGGAAAATCAAATCCTGCCCGCCGCAGTGAATGTCCAGCGTTTCGCCCAAATACCGGCGCGACATGGCCGAGCACTCAATGTGCCAGCCCGGCCGCCCCTCGCCGTAGGGCGAGGACCAGCTAATTTCGCCCGGCTTGGCCGCCTTCCACAAGGCAAAGTCCATGGGGTTTTCTTTTTGCTCGCCCGGGCCTACCCGCTCGCTCGCGCCCGCCTCTAATTCTTCCAGCGGCTGGTGCGACAGCTTGCCGTACTCGGCAAAGCGGGCGGTGCGAAAATACACGTCGCCGCCGCTTTGGTAGGCGTAGCCCTTCTCCACCAGCGTGTTGACCATTTGCAAAATATCGTCCATACATTCGGTGGCGCGGGGGTGCACGTCGGCCTCCATTACGTTTAGCCCGGCGGCGTCTACCCGGTACTCGGCAATGTAGCGCTCGGCCACCTGCGGCACCGTTAGGCCCTCTTCGTTGGCCTTGGCAATCAATTTGTCGTCTACGTCGGTAAAATTTTGCACGTAGCGCACCTTCATCCCCCGAAAGGTAAGGTAGCGGCGCAAAACGTCAAACACGCAAAGCGGCCGGGCGTTGCCGATGTGAATATAATTGTACACCGTGGGGCCGCAGGCGTAAATTTTCACTTCGCCGGGGACGCCGGGAATCAGCTCCTCTTTTTGGCGGGTCAGGGTGTTAAAAATGCGCATGGTCTTCCTCCTTACTTTGGCCCAGCAGCAGCCGCTGCAGCGCCGGTACCGTTTCGGCCAGCCGGTGAGCGCCGGCCGCCGTTAATTCCTCTTTGGTGCCGTACCCGTACAGCACGCCCACCGCCGTAAGGCCGGTGGCAAGCGCACCCTCTACGTCGTACCGGCGGTCGCCCACCATAACGGCCTGCCCCGGGGCAAAGCCGCCCGCTGTGAGCAGCCGGGTAATGAGCTCCGCCTTGGTGCAGGGCTCCTCGCGCAGCGAAATACCCGCCACGCCGCTGAAAAAGGGCAGCAGCCCAAAGCGCTCTAATATGGCGCGGGCGTAAGGCTCCGGCTTGCCGGTGGCAACGTACAGCCGCGCCCCGGCGCCTTGAAGCGCGGCAAGCAATTCCGGCACGCCGGGGTAAGGGCGGTTTTCAAACATGCCCTTTTGGGTGTAATAGGTGCGGTAGACGGCTATGGCCTCTTTGGCCTTTTCGGGGCTAAAGCCGCAAAAATGATGGAAGCTATAGGCCAGCGGCGGGCCCACAAAGGCGTTTAGCTCTTCGTCTGTGCGGGGGGGCAGGCCGTAGTGGGCCAGCATGTACCGCACGGAATTTTTTATGCCGGTACCCGACTCGGTCAAGGTACCGTCTAAATCAAACAGAATGTTCGGCTTCACGGTCTTCCTTCTCTTTTACCTGCTGCTCCAACTGCCGCAGGCGGTTTTCGAGCATACAGAGCTTTTGCTCCAACGGGTCTGGCATGTGCACCTGGTCAAGCTCGTCTCCCAGCCGCACGTTGTAGCGCTTTACCACCCGCGCCGGAACCCCCACCGCCGTGCTGCCGGGGGGAATTTCGTGCAGCACCACCGCACCGGCGGCAATGCGCGAGTGGTCGCCCACCGTAAAGGGGCCCAGCACCTTGGCGCCGGCGCCAATCATAACCCCCTTGCCAATGGTGGGGTGGCGCTTGCCGGTGTGCTTGCCCGTGCCCCCCAGCGTAACGCCCTGGTAAATTACACTGTCGTCGCCCACCACGGCGGTTTCGCCAATGACCACGCCGGCGCCGTGGTCAATAAACACCCGCCGACCGATTTGAGCGGCCGGGTGAATCTCGATACCCGTTTTGCGCACCGCCCGCTGCGAAACGTAGCGTGCCAAAAATTTCATGTGATGCCGGTAGTACCAGTTGGCCCGCCGGTGCATACGCACCGCCCGATAGCCGGGGTAAAGCAGCAGGATTTCAAGCGCCGAGCGCGCCGCCGGGTCGTTCCGGCGAACGGCGTTGATTTCTTCCCGCATTTGTCGCAGCATACCGTTCCTCCTTTGTCGGTTGTGAAAAAAGCGCGCCTCTGTCCGCTTTGCCCCGCGGCGGCAAGCCAAAGGGAGGCAAACGGGACAGAGGCGGCCGAGCAATGGTTCCAACCGCGGTTCCACTCTGATTTCTCGCTTATGACGGCAAAAGGGATTCTTTAACTGTTTTTCCCTTTGCCTCGGCCGGTAACGGGGCCGTGGGCCGGATTTTCCTACCCGAAGGCGAAGCGCCTTTTTCAAAAAATCTGCAAGCAGGGGCATTGGCCGCCGGCGGCGCAAAAAGGGGCTTGCAGCCGAAGGCCCCCTCTCTCTGCATTGGCCGAACCCGGGCGGTTACTTGGCCTGCTTTTCGCATGTACCATCATTATACACCAACCGGCGGCAAAATGCACCGGTTTTTTTATGGTTTGCACCCGGCAGTGCCAAACCGCCCGCAATCGGCCCTTTTTCCGCCATTTGCGCGTTCGCCCCACTTGCCGTACACAAAGTACGGCTGCGCGGGAGCGACCGCACCCTGACGAAAAAATGCCTCGATTTCGGGTGCTGCGCAGTTTTGGCAGGCAAAATAATGGATTTTCCCTTCCAAAACCGATTCGTCCCTACCGGGTACAAACCTTCTTCCTACTTATCCTTGTCAGATTGTGCGCGTGACCCTGCCAGCCAAACGGTGCGGTTGCGGGCTAAGTACCGCACGCCGGAAAGCAGGGTAAGCAGGGTAGAAAGCCAAAGGGCGGCGCTGCACACCGTAAGGAGCGCCCGCAGCGCCCCCGCCCCGGCTGC
>CANQGN010000039.1 GCA_947623215.1 uncultured Clostridia bacterium | reverse complement strand
GTTAAGTTCAGGCCGTTTAGCACCGGGTGGTCGTCGTCCGGGTAATGAAAAGAAACGTCGCAAAATTGGAATTCACCCGCCAGCCGGGTGATTTTTTCTTTTCCGCGGTTGTCTTCTACGTCCTCCGCCCACATAATGTCGCCAATGGAGCGCACCGACTCAAACCCCCGGGTTATCACCGGCAGCAGGCCGATCACGGCGCTTACCTGCGCCACAATGGTGGCGAAGTAAGACTGGTAAAGGGCAATGTCGCCCACCGCAATCAGCCGCCGGTAGGCCAGCACCCCGCTGAATGCCAGGCAAACCAGCTGAAAAAGCTGAAAGGTCACCCAGCTGGCCGCCCCAAACAGGGCGTTTATACAGTCCAGCGAATGGCCGCTGCCCGCCAGCCGCAGCAGCTGCCGGTTAAAGCGGCCCAGCGCCGTTTGCTCCAGCGAGTGGGCTTTGGTAATGGGGGTGAGCTCCACCATTTCAATCACCTGGGCGGAGGTCGTCTCTACCTCCCGCCGAAAATCGTTGTTGGCCCGCATCAGCTTTTTGCGAAAGAGCATCATCAGCATCACCGCCACCGGCACGGTTACCATAAAAAAGCCAAACACCAGCAGGCTTTTAGAAAGGGTAACCGCCACGGCGGCCGAAAAGCGCACCACAATCGAGAGCACCGCCGTAAACAGGCTGGTGGCCAAAATCTCGATGTTTTCTACGTCCCGCATGATTTTTGACTGCACCCGGCCGGACTTCATTTCTTTATGAAAGGTCATAGAAAGCCGCTGCAGCCGGTCGGCCATGGCCGCGCGCAGCCCGTACTCTACCCGGCGAATGGCCCGGCTGCGGTTTTTGGTGCACAGGCAGGTGGTGAGCAGGTTTTGCAATATCAGCAGGCCCATCAGCCCGGCGTTGAGCAGCAGCTCGGTCAGCGAATGGGCGCGCGGGTCGGTGGCGATGTTAATAATGTTGGCGGTTACAATGGGCAGCACCACCACCGGGCTGTCTTGAAAAAGGTAATACACCACCGATTTGAAGAGCGCGCCGTAGTTCCCCCGGCAAAGCCGCAGCAAAATGCGCAGGGGGCTTTTGCCGGCATGGCCGAACGAGGCGGCAAAGACTTCGGCCGATGATTGGTCGGTTTGTTCGTTTGCAAAATCCACTTGGCGCATGGCAACGGCCCCCTCGGCCCGGCGGCAGGCCGCCCGGGTCGGTTTTGTTTGGGTCATTATAGCACACGGCGGGCATAAGTCAAGAGGGCAGCGGGGCGAAAAAAAGAAAAAGCAACAAAAATCCGCTCCTCTGCCCCTTGTAAAGCGGCGGCAAATTTGGTAAAATAGGGCGCAGAGGAGATTGGTAGAGCATGAAGCAGATAGGATTTGACCACCAACGCTATTTACAAACGCAGTCAGAGCAGATTCGCCGCCGCATTGCCGAATTCGGCGGCAAGCTCTACTTGGAATTCGGCGGCAAGCTGTTTGACGATACCCACGCCGCGCGGGTGCTGCCCGGCTTTCTGCCAGACAGTAAGCTGCAAATGCTGCTGCAATTAAAGGATCAGGCCGAAATCGTCATTGTTATCAACGCCGGGGCCATTGCCAGCAGCAAGGTGCGGGGCGACCTGGGCATTACTTATGAAGAAGACGTGCTGCGGCTGGTCGACTCCTTTCGCAGCGTGGGGCTGTACGTGGGCAGCGTAACCCTTACCTGTTTTGAGGGGCAGCCGGCGGCCGCCGCCTTTCAGGCCCGGCTGGAGCAGCTGGGAATGCGGGTTTACCGCCATTACGTAATAGAGGGCTACCCCTCGCAGGTAGAGCGCATTGTCAGCGACGAGGGCTACGGCAAAAACGACTATATAGAGACCACCCGCCAGCTGGTGGTGGTAACCGCGCCCGGCCCGGGCAGCGGCAAAATGGCCACCTGTTTGTCGCAGCTCTACCACGACTACCGCCGGGGGGTGCGGGCGGGCTACGCCAAGTTTGAGACCTTTCCCATCTGGAACCTGCCCTTAAAGCACCCGGTCAATTTGGCTTACGAGGCCGCCACTGCCGACTTAAACGACGTGAACATGATAGACCCCTTTCATTTAGAAGCCTACGGCAAAACGGCGGTCAATTACAACCGCGACGTCGAGATTTTTCCGGTGGTTTCGGCCATGCTGGAGCGCATAGCCGGCCACTCGCCCTACGCCTCGCCTACCGATATGGGGGTGAACATGGCGGGAGAGTGTATTGTAAACGACGAGGTGGTTTGCCGGGCGGCCAAAGACGAAATCATTCGCCGCTACTACGCCGGGCAGGTGGCGCTGAAAACCGGCAAGGGAGACGAAAAGCAGCTGCGCAAGCTGGAACTGCTGATGAAGCAGGCGGGGCTGACCCCCGCCGACCGCCCGGTGGTGGGGGCGGCGGCCGAAAAGGCGGCCGCTACGGGCGAGCCGGCCGTGGCCATAGAGCTGCCGGACGGCCGACTGGTAACCGGCAAAACCTCCGCGCTTATGGGGGCGGCCTCGGCCGCGCTGTTAAACGCGCTGAAAGCGCTGGGCAATATAGACGACGACATTCACCTGCTTTCGCCTGTGATTTTGCAGCCCATACAGCACCTAAAGGTAGACCATTTGGGCAACCGCAACCCCCGGCTGCATACCGATGAAATTTTGCTGGCGCTGGCCATTGGCGCTGCCACCAACCCCACGGCGGAATTTGCCATGCAGCAGCTGGGCGCGCTGCGGGGGTGTCAGGTGCACGCCTCGGTCATTCTCTCGTCGGTCGACCGCAAAACCTTTCAGCGGCTGGGCATGGAGCTCACCATGGAACCCGCCTACCAGACCAAACGGTTCTTTCATGCTTAATCAACCGATTTTTCGCCCAATGAAAATCCCCCCGGCTTTTCCCGTTATGCGGAAAAGCCGGGGGGTTCGTTTATGGTTTGGGGTTACCGGTCGCCCGGCCAGCTAAAGGTAATATCGCTGTCCAGACTGGGGAAGCGCTCGTGCAAATCTGCCAGCGCGGTGCGGGGGAAGGCGGTGCGCTTGCCCACCGCGTATTGCAAAATCAGCAGCGCATCAGCGGCGTTGGTGAGATTGTCACCGTTTACGTCCGAGACGAGCAGGCACCCGGCAATGTAATAAAACTCGTAGGGGTCATAGTCTACGTTGTCGCGGGGGAAGGCGTAAGAGTAGATGAAGATAGAATCTTTTTTGAGGGAGGATTCATGCAGCACCCACATGGCGTCCTGCGCGTTGACCACGCCGTCCATGGTGGGGTCGCCAATCAACCAGTCGGGCTGCGTTTCGGCCAGCGCGGCGGGCCCAACCGCCGAGGCGGCCAGCAACACGGCAAGCAAACAAATCAACAAGCGTTTCATGATGTTTCCTCCTCTTCAAAATGAAAAATAGAGTCGCCAAAGCGGGGGCGGATGCCCGCCCCTCGCTGTTTACCGCATCCACTATACCACACCCGCCGCCGTTTGTCAACAAAATCGTTAAAAATTTTCAAAATTTCGGGGGGGGGGTTAGGGATTATTACTAACTCTATTCGACCTTAAAACTCCGGTTGAGGTTATGGGGCGGCATCGCCGGGGCCGCAAACGCCGCTACCGGCAGCCAGGTGGTGTAGCGGCTGCCGCTGCTGCCGGCGGCCTGCATGTCGCACAGGGTGAAGGTTTGGCCGTCGTTTTGCATGGTAAACAGGCTGCCCGCCACATGCGCGGGGCGCACCCCCACGCAGCGCAGGCGGCCGGGGGTTATTACCGGCGGGGTGGCGGCGGCGGGGCCGGGGTTGTAAAAGCCGTCGTAAGCGAGAAGAAGCGGCCCGCGGGTAACCGAGCAGCAGCCGGTAAAATCTTTTTCACCCCTGGCAAAGCGCAGCGAGCAGTCAAAGCGCAGGGTTACGCTGTCGCCCTCCCCCCATTCGCGGGTGAGTAAGGCGTAGCCCGGCGCCGGGCGGGCGACCACGCGGCCCCCCACCAGTATTTCGGTCTGCTCTGACCAAAAGGGTACCCGCAGCCGCAGGGTCTGGCGGCCGGTCAGGCCAAAAAAGCGCAGGGTTACCTCTCCCCCCGCCGGGTAGTCGGTGGTTTGCTCTACCCTTACCCGGCCGCCCGGCAGGGCCAGCGTTACCGCGCTGGGGGCGTAAAAGTTCACGGTTAACCCTTCGTCGCAGGTCATGTAGGCCCACTCGGCCAGCTCGCCCAGCAGGCGGGGGGCGTTGACCGAGCAGCAGTTGAGCTCCGGGCTGCCGGGGCGGCACTGAAAGCCGATTTGCCAAAAATTCGCCCGCTTTTCGCCCGCCATGGGGGTGTTGTAGGTCGACCACCGGCCGGTGGGGGCAAAGCAGGCCAGCGAGTTGTTGTAGGTGGCCAGCTCCAGCACGTCGGCCGCCGCCGGGTCGCCGGTCAGCCGCAGCACGTCTGCCGTAAGGGCCAGGTAGGCCACGGTGCAGCAGGTCTCTATATTGCCGTTGGTAAAGGGGTTGCCCACGGCCTGCTCTTCGGTAGAAAAGCCGCCGGTGTTGTGCAGGTCGGTTTTGGTCATGCTGCGCCAAATTTGGGTAAGGGCGGTAAGGTAGTTTTGCTCGCCGGTGGCGCGGTAAAGCTCGCCCAGCATTTGAATGGAATGAATGCTCTCCCACCGCGGCTTGGGGGTGCGGTAGTATTCCTCCCCCGCCAGCGCCCGGCGGTAGTAGTCGCCGCAGCCCTCGGCCGCAAAGTCTTGCAGTACCTCCAGCGCAAAGCGCAGGTAGGCCTCGTTTTTCGTTTCGTTATACAGCAGGGCGAAGATATGCCCCGGGGCGTAGTTCATCTCTGGCGAGCCGGTGTGCAGCAGCCGGCGGCCGGTTTGCTCGTTATAAAACAACCGGCAAAAGAGGTCGGCCACCCGCTTTACGCAGGCAAAGGCGGCCTCGTCTCCCGTTTCGCGGTACCAGGTATAAAGCCCCATCATCAGGTGGTAGTGGCACCACGGGTCCCAGCTGTCGGCCTCGTGCTCGCCCTGCTCGTCTACTACCGTTCGGCGACCGGTCAGCTGCTCGTCTTTGGCAAAGCAGCCCAGGTAGCCGTTTGGCTGCTGGCAGCTGATTAGCTCCGCCACAAAGCCTTTCAGGTAGCAAAGCAGTCGTTCGTCGCGGGTAACGCGATACACCAGCGTGGCGGCGGTTAAGTATTTCCCGGCAAATTCGCCCGACCACGGCAGCAGGTCGCGGTGGGGCTGGTCGTCCGGCGCGCGCAGCATGTCTAAAATGGCGGGCTGCGACTCGCGAATGCCCAGCAGCCAGTGCTCGGTAACGCCGCGCAGCAGCGCCCCCACCGGCCCGCCGAGCGCGGCGTCGGCAATGGGCGCCGGGGTAAGGGGTTGGTTCATAGGGCTTTCTCCTCCTTTTGATTGGCACTATCGGTTAGCCGAATTTCTTTCATGAGTAACCCAAAGAGCACCCAAAAGAGCGGGGCGACAATGACCACGCTGAAGCAGAAAAACACCTGCACGGCGTAGCCCAGCACCGCCGCCCCCAGCACCAGAATTTTGGGGTTGCGGGTAAAGCGGCGGAAGGCCAAAACGGCCGCCGAAACATAGACGGCTAAATAGCTCGCCAGCCCCAAAATGCCCTCGGTGCACAAAATGTGAATATACTCGTTGTGGGCGAAGTCCAAGTTCAAATGCTCGTACTGGGTGTAGCCGTGAGCGGGGGCGTAGGCTTTAAAAGACTTGGCAAAGGTGCCCATGCCGGTGCCGAGCCACGGGTGCTCGCCCGCCATTTGCAGCGAATACTTCCAAATGCCCACCCGGTTGTGCCCGGCGGTGAGCGAAAGCTCGCCCCGCACCAGCTCGTAAAGGTCCTGCATTAAGCCGTCGCTCCCGCTCGGCGTGTAAAAAAAGCGCAAAAAGCAAAAGGCGGCAACCACCAGCGCTACTTCGCCCCCCACCACCGTAAAGCGGGCCGCCCGCCAAAAGCGGGGCCCGGGGGCAGCCTTGACGAGCGCCAGCCGCAGGGCAAGGCAGGCGACAAACAACACCGCGCAGAGGGTCACGGCGGCGTTCCAGCGAAAGCTGGTTTGCACCGTATCAGCCGCTTTTACGTAGTCGGTATTTATCGCCGCGGCAAGCCCGGCGGCGAGCAGCAGGGAAGACGCGACCTCCAGCGTTTTGGCGGCGTAGCGGCGGTTTTGCAGCAGCAGCGGCGCCATTACCGCCACCAGCGCGGCCACCCCCACCAGCGCCAAATCTACCCCCAGCGAAAAGGCGGTGTAGGCCGCCACGGTGTGAGAGACGAGCAGCAGCGCCCCGGCCGCCGGGCGGGTTTGAAAGACCACGTAGCCCACCCCCAGCAGCGGCAGGGTAAGGCACAAAAAGCCGCCCATAATGTCTACGTTGCCAATGGTAGAAACAAAGGGTTCGTGGTAGCCGGTAAAGGCGGGGGTGGGGTAAAGGTAAAGCACGTTGTAGCCCGAAAGTTGGCAAAGCGCGAGGCCGCACATGACCAGCTGCACCACGGCAAAGCCCACCACCATGCTGCGCGAAAACTGCCCGAACCGCCCCACCAAAAAGAAAATGACGGCGTAAGAGAGCCAAAAGAGCAGCCCGTCAAACCGACCGGCGCCAAAGAGGTTTAAATCCAGCCGGTCGGCGTTGGTTTGGCCAAAGTAGGGGGAGCAAAGCCAGGCTACCACCCCCACCAGCAAAAAGAGCACCATAAAAAAGTCCGGCCAGTCGCAGGCGGTAAACAGGCGGGGGCGCAGCAGGGTTTCTTTTAGCTGGCGGCGCGCCCCGCCAGAGAAAAAGGTAACGAGCAGCGCCAGCACAAACCCGGCGAGCAGCGCCAGGTAAAAGCACATTTTCCATTGGGTCATATTCACGTAGTTTTTCCATAAAAAGAGAGGGAACACCCAGAGCGTCAGCAGCACGTACAGCCGGCCCTCAAAGGCGGTTTTGGGTTTCAAGGCGGTCATCGCTCCTTTGCGTTTTGTCGCGGTGATTGTATTGTATCAGGCTTTGGGCGGGTTGTCAATCCTGCAAAACCCCCGCGCTCCTGCGAATGAGCGCGGGGGTTGGGAAAAAAGCGGGGGCAGGCCGGTAGCCCTGTCAACACAAAAAGGCGAATCCTTCGCCGCTTACCGGGCGGGGAGCAGAGAAATCAGCTCAATGCCCTCCGGCTTGCCCAAATTGCGGCTGTAGCGTTTTTCTGCCGAATTGTTCCAGTGCTCGTGCACGCCGAGGTTTTGAACGACCTTCCCCTGCCCGTTGGTGTAAACGGTGCCGGAGGGGGCGGCGGCCACCAGCCCTGCCTCGTGCAGGTAGTTTTCTACCGTGGGGTTGCCCCGCAGCGCGGCGTTCTGCTCGGTTACGGCCGGTTCGTTCATCAAAAAATCCGCCCCTACCGAGTCAATAGCCACCGGGTCTTGCGAAGCGAACAGGCTGGCGGTGTAGCCGCCGGAAAAGGGCGCTTGCCGCCAGGCGGCGTTTTGGCGGGTAATGGCGGCCCCCTCCGTAGGGGTGCAAATAAAGGCGTCCAGCAAATAAAGCACCGTTTTGCCGCCCAGCTCTGCGTTCGCCATTAAATCCACCAGCGGGCTGTAAAGGCCCATTTCGTTGCGGGTGAGCCACTGGTGCAGGTTGGCCCCCTCTGGCGGGCGCATGGCGTTGCCGTTTAAAAAGGAGCCGAAGTGGTTTTTGCCGCACAGGGTAATGCCGTAGCTGTGGCCCTTTAAATTGGCCAGATTGATAAGATAGGTCGCCTCGGTTACACAAGTGGGCAGCAGATTTTCTGCCCCGGCAAACTGGTGCGACCAGCGAATGGGGGCGGCTTCATCGGCCACCGCGTTATCTCGCCCCACAAACCGCACGCCGGTCAGCTCCCCCGCCGTGCACATGGCTACCAGGTAGGTGGGGAAGAGGCGGGAGACGTCGTACACCGTAACGTCGGCGGGGGCCACCCCCGCTTCTTCTACCAGCGAGCGCAGCAGCGCTTTTAAAAAGACCGGGTTGGTGTAACTCATGGCCGTGTCACCCGAGGTATCGTCGTTCATCACCCCCGAGCCGTTGATGTTGGCTTTAATGGCAATTGCTTGCCCCGGGCGGTAGCCGCCGGTTATGCCTTTGGCCTCGTTGTGGGCGGCAAACAGGGTCGCCCAACCGGCCTTGGCGGTCGCTTCACCCGCCAGGGCGGCCACGCTGCGGTTGAGCATGGCAAGCATAACGGCCTCGTTAAAATGCGACGGCTGCCACCAGTAGTCGTCGTCGTTCCAGCTTACGCTCGCCGGGTCGTAGGCCCAAACCACCCGTCCGGGCTGCGCCCCCACCCCCTTGCCGTAGGGTTGGTGCTGGGGGTAAAGGCCGTCGTAAGGCTGGGAGGTGGGCAGCGGCAGGGTGCTCAGCCAGTCGGCGATTTCTTGCTCCGTCGCCCCGGCGGCAAACCGCCGCCCGGCGTGCCAGCTTGCCCCGGGCGCACAGGCGGCAAGGTGTTCGGCGCTCTCGCCGAGCGGGCTGCTGGCTGAGGTGCAAAAGGGAACAATGGTTTTACCCGAGCAGTCCAAGCTCTCTAAAAAGGTATACAGAATTTTCGGCGCTTCCCCGTGCCAAATGGGGTAGCCCAGCAGCAGCACGTTACAGGCGGTTAAATCGGGCAGCCCTCCGGCAATGGCCGGGCGGGCGGCGGGGTCGCTTTGCTCCCGGTCGGCCCGGCCGCCGGTGTAGTAGGCCAAATCTTCCTCTGTATAAGGCTGCTGCGGGGTAATTTCATAGGTTTCTGCCCCCAGCAGCCCGGCGGCGGTTTGGGCCACCGCTTTGGTGGTGCCGGTAGCGGAAAAATAGGCCACCAGCACCCCGCCGGCGGCGGGGGCGGTAATGTTCACCCCCGGAGCCACCAGATCCGGCTTGACCAGACGGTCGCTCCCTCTGCCGGAGAAGTCCGCGTAGGTGTTGCGGCGGCTGTCGTAGGCTCCCGCCGTTATGAGACGCCCTGCCGTGGAGGGGATGGTCAGGGTGAGAAGGGGCGTGGGATTGTAAAAGCCGGTCCCTGCGTTTAACAGGCCGGCGCCGGGCAGCCAGAGCCTGACCGTGCCCGACAGGATCCGGCCGGGCGTAAACAGCAGCTCCCACCGGCCGCTGTCGATATAGGTGTCCGTGGGAAGAAAATCAATGAAAAATTCCTGGTCGGTGCTGTAAGGGCTGGGAGCGCCGATGTAGATCAGCAGCTGGGTGTTGGCCAGACGGACCCGGTGGGCGCCGGGCCGGGTCACCGGCAGAACGTATTCCAGTCCCGCCGGATGCCGGATGGACACGTCGAAGGTATCCGTATAATCTTTCCAGATCTGGAGGCTCAGGCCCGTTTCAAAGGGAGCTACCGCAAAGGCTCCCTCTTTTTGCGGGCCTTCGTCCGTAAGCTGTACGCGGGCGTGGCCCCGGGCGGCGCCTTCATTGCCGGCCCCGGCCACGATGACGGTCTTCCAGTAATTGGTCAGGTCGTTTAAAAACCGCTCCACTAAAGAGGTGCCGTTGTGGGCGCCGTAATTGTTGCCGAAGCTGATGTTCACCGCCGCGGGGATCCGGGCGGCCCGGGCATACTCCACGGCAAAATTTACCCCGGACATCAGCTGGGTGGTGCGGGGAAAGCTTAAGGGATCGGCGGACCCCAGCTTTACGGCGATGATCCGGGCCTGGGGCGCCGCGCCCAGGTATCTGCCGCCGCTTTCCCCGCCGTTTCCGGCGGCGATGCCCGTCACCGCGGTGCCGTGGCCGCTGGCGTCATAGCCCGGCGTGGCAGGGGAGAGGACAGGGCTTCCCGCTCCAAGGAGCCGGTCGATCTCCTCCCGGGTGAAAACGCTGCCGGCGCCGTAGCCGGGGGGCGGATTGCCGGGAATGGTCTGGTCCCAGAGAACGGCAATGCGGGTGGAGCCGTCGGCGTTGCGAAAGTCAGGATGGAAAATATCAATGCCGGAATCGACTACCGCCACAAAGACGCCTTCCCCCCTCAGATCCAGCCCTAAGGGCGAAGAAGGAACGGTAAAGCAGGAGGCCGAAAGCCCCTGCTCCAGGGCAAAAAACAGCCGTTTGGGCTTTTCCACATATTCCACGGAGGGCAGGGCCGCCAGGGCGTCCAGACGGGACTGCTCCACCGTTACCACGGCAAACTGATTGAGCAGCAAAGTATAGGTGACCGTATAGGGGGCAATATCGGAGAAATCCCCGGAATATTTCAGGATCAGCTCCCAGGTCTGCCGGGCCCTGTCGTAGCCCTCTGACAGAATGGGGGAGCTGCTGCGTTCTTCGGGGGAGGCCTCCAGGCTGAGATTCAGGAGATTTTCCAGTTTCTGGTCGTCCATAGGCATCTCCTTCTTGATGGGTCTTTACCAATGTATTTTTTTCTGGTAAAATTTATCCTAGGCAAAGAGGATTTTATAAAAGGAGCGGAGCATGTACGGGAAAAAAACGGCGGTCTTTCTTTTGGTGAGCGGGATAGCGTTGGGTCTTGCAGGCTGCGGCAGGCGGGCGGAGCTGGCCCGGCAGGGCGTGGAGCAGCTTCAGACGGGAGACTACGGGGAAGCGGAGGAATCCTTTGACCGGGCCCTGGAGGCGCCGGACTTTTTAAGCGGCGCCGGGGATACGGACATACGGAAATATCTGGCGGAGGCCCAGGCGGGGCAGCGCTCCTATGAGGAGGCGCTGGCCACCTACAGACAGCTGCTGGAGGAAGCGCCCGAAGACGGGCAGGTGCTGGTGCTGGCAGGCCGGTGC
>CANQGN010000038.1 GCA_947623215.1 uncultured Clostridia bacterium | reverse complement strand
CGTCGTTTTGCAAAAAGGCGGGCAGGCCCAGCTGCTGCTGCAAATAGGCGGTAATGGGCACGTTATCCCACCCCGGCAGGTTGGGGGGCGAGAGAATGAGGCCTTTTTCGCCGTTTAAGGGGCCGCCGCAGCTAACG
Organism: uncultured Clostridia bacterium; assembly: GCA_947623215.1. GTDB lineage: Bacteria > Bacillota > Clostridia > Oscillospirales > Acutalibacteraceae > UMGS1484. The sequence continues at coordinate 10,760 of CANQGN010000038.1, read as the reverse complement.
CCGACGGCCTGCACCGCCCCGGGGGCAAGGCCGGCCTCTGCCGTGAGCGCCCGGTAGGCGGCGGTCATTTGCTCCAGCGCCGGGCCGGGGCCGCCCGGCGGGGTGGCAAAGCGGCGGGTGCGCAGGTGGTGCAGCGCCCCCTCCGGCGAATACTCGGCCAAACTGACCGAAATTTTGGTGCCGCCAATGTCAAATCCCGCAAGGTGGTTCATCGCGCTTCGTCCTCTCCGTTTTCTTCCCATTCCGTCAGCAATACTTCGCGCGGGGTATCGTCGCCCTCTTCTACCCGCAGGGTTTTTATCTCCTGCGGGCGAACATGCAGCGAAAACCGCAGCCCCAAAAAGGGCGCGTTTACCGTCGCCTCGGTCTCTCGCCCGGCGGTCTCTACAAACCGCAAAATAACCCCCCGGCCGTTGTGGGCGTTTTTGGCGGCGGCCAGCACCACGTTGGGCTGCGAAATGGTAATTCCCTCATAGCGGCCGGGCAGCTTGCCCTCGTGGTGGGTTTCCATTAAAAGCTCCGGCGGGGTGTTCAGCAAAGCCGCGCGGCGGTGCGCCTTTTCCGGGTCGCCGGTAAAGGGCAAAAGCGAATACTGGAACTTTTGCTCGCCCTGGTCCATATATTCCACCAGCTCGTCCCGCTCGCCAAAGTGGTCGGCAAAAATAGAGCCCCGGGCAATGGCCATGCGCAGCGCCGCCCCGCCCTCACAGGGGGTGGCGCAAAAGCTGTATTTACCGTCGTTGCAAAGGGTCAGCCCCTCGCCGGTCGCCCGGTCGGCTACCGCCGCCCATTTGTGAGCGGGTTCTTCTTCGCCGTTTGCTTCTTTGGTGAGAAAGCCGTAGGGCATGGAGTAGGTGGCCGTGGGGTCGGCCGCCGCCGTGGGGAAGGTGAGCTTAACGATTTTAAGCTGCTCGTGAAAATCCATGTGGCAGCGCACCACTACCTCTTTGGTGTGGGGGGTCAGCAAAAAGTCCTGCTGCAAAAAGGAATTTTGGTAGCGGGTGGTCACCCGCACCGCCGCCCGCAGGGGCCCCTTTTCCAGCACCGAGATGTGGGGGTCGGCAAAGCGGCCCACCTCATCGTCAAAGGTAAAAAGCCCGTGGGCCCAGGTGTCTGCCTTGGCGTCGTTTATCACCACCGCCTGCGCCATGGGGCCGGCGGCCAGCTCTTTGCCTTTTTCTTTGTCAAAAAAGCGGACGATACTGCCGGTTGCGGGGTCAAATTCCAGCAAAATTAAATCGTTTTCCAGCCGGGTTTCGGCCGCCTGCACAAAGCCGACCTCCGGCGCGGCGGGCAGGGCAAAGGCGGGGTTTTGGTAAATATAATACACCGCGTAGCCAAAGGCGGGTAGATTTGCCATAAACAGGGTGGCGTACCGGCTTTGGCCGTTGGTTTGCGGCCCCCGCACCGTTTGGCAGAGCACGGGCTTGCCCTCGCCGTCTGCCACGCCGGCCACCTGCAGCCCCAGCTGCACCGGCTGGCAAACGGGGAAGGAGTGGGGGTTAAACACCACCACCGGCGCGCCCTCGCCCTCTTTCTCCCACAGCGCCCAGCCGTTTTTCTGGCAGGGGGCGTTGCTCAGCCCCCGGGTGGTGCACACCTGCCACGCCATGCGGTGGAGCGCCCGGTGGGTGATTTCTGTCGCGGTATCGCAGGCGGCGGAGAAAGCGTCCAGCGCCTCGGTATAGGCCGCCCGAATGGAGCAGCCGGCTAAAATGTCGTGGAACTGGTTAAAGAGCACCTTTTGCCACGCGCCGGTAATTTCGTTTTGCGATGCGGGCGCCCCCACCAGCCGCTGGGCCAACAAATCGTATTTTTCTGCCTTAACCAAACTGTTCTCCGCCCGGCGGTTGGCGGCCTTTACCGGCGCGTTGGCGGCGTAGCAGCCGCTGGCGTGGTGCTGTAAGTCGGTTTGCCACAGGGGTAGGGAATCGGGAACATTTTGCCGGTGCAGGTCGTCGAAATAATCCCCCACTTTGGCGTAGCTTAGGTGGTCGTCGGTTTGCATCTCCTGCTCTAAAAATTGCAAAGAGCGAATGGTGGGGCCGCCGCCGTGGTTGCCCACGCCGTAAAAGCAGAGGGTGGGGTGGCCTTCTTCTTCTGCCCGGGTTTTTAACTTGGCGAGTTTCTCTTTTAAGCCCTCCGGCTGCTGACCCAAATCGCCGTAATGCAGGGCAACGCGGTGGGTGGTTACCCGGCTGCCGTCTGGCGACTGCCAGGTAAAAAGAGAGGGCAGGCGGGCGTTTTCGTGTTCCTCCGGCCGCATAAACACGTAGTTTTGTATGCCGCCCTTTTGCAGCAGCTGGGGCAGCATCCCGTTGTGGCCAAAGGAATCTACGTTGTAGCCCACGGTGGCGGCAACGCCGAATTTCTCCCTAAAATAATTTTGCGAATAGAGCAAATGCCGGGCGAATGCCTCGCCGGAGGGAAGGTTGCAGTCGGGCTGCACCCACATGCCGCCGGCAATGTCCCACCGGCCTTCTTTTACCCGCGCTTGAATCTCTGCAAACATGGCGGGGTCAATTTCTTCTACCCAGCGGTAGTACCCGGCGCAGGCGCTGGTGAAAATATAGTTTGGAAACTCCTTCATGCGGTCGAGCGCCGAGCGAAAGGTGGATAATATTTCCGAAAGCCCCTCCGCCTTTTGCCACAGCCAAACGGGGTCTAAATGCGCATTGCCGATAAGATAAACGTCTTTCATGTGCAAAATCGTCCTTTCTGCCGTCGCTATTGTTACCGGGCGGGGGATTCGGTTCCCCCAAAAAATGCCGCCTCCAGCATGGCGCAAAGGGCATGGTAGACCGGCAGGTGGTATTCCTGTACGCGGTAGGTTTCTTGCGCCGGTACCCGCACGGCAACGTCGCAAAGCTGCGCCAGCCGCCCGCCCCCCTCGCCCGTAAGGCAAAGGGTGGTAAGCCCCATGGCTTTGGCGGTCATAACCGCAAGGGTGCAGTTCCTCGCGTTGCCGGAGGTAGAAATGGCAAGCAAAGCGTCGCCCGGGCGGCCAAAGCCCACAACCTGCTGGGCGTAGTTCATTTGGGGGTCTACGTCGTTGCCAAAGGCGGTGGCAAGGGCGGGGTGGCCGGTTAAGGCCAGGCAGGGCAGCGCCCCCTGCAAGCGTTGGGCCAGCAGCTCGCCCTCTTCGCCCAGCGCGGTTAAGGCGGCGCGGCGGCTCTGTGGCAACGGGCGGGGCAGCAAAAAGCCTTTTAAAAGCTCCCCGGCTATGTGCTCGCAGTCGGCCGCGCTGCCGCCGTTGCCGCAGCAGAGCAGCTTGCCGCCGGTGCGAAAGGTCTGGCACAGTCGCTCATAGGCCTGCCAAACGGCCGACCGACAGTCCGCTAGGGCGGGGTAGGCCTCTACTAAGCGGTCCAGAATGGCCGCAGGGGCAGAAGATGGTTCGTTCATGCAAATAACTCCTTTTGCATTGGGTTACGGGCCTCGCGCCCGCGAAAGCGGAAAAATTTGACCGGATATGGAAGAAGAAATCCCGGCGGGCGGGACTTGCCCCCCGCGCTTTCCGGGGACATTGTACCATGCCCGCCGCGATTCGTCAACGGCTGGGCGCAAACTTTCCGCGTGGCGCGGCGTTTGAAGGTAGGGTACGACTTTGGGAAGTCGCCCGGCATACGATAAGCGCGGCAAGCCAACAGGATTTGCCGCGCCACGCGCATTGAAAAAGGCAGAACGGATACGCCATGAACGCCCCAAAAGACGGGACAAAATCGCGCGATTGACGGTTGCCAAAGCAACCGGACAAACTTGTTGACATTTCAACAAGCGCGTGGTACAATAAACCTGTTGAAACTTCAACAAGTGCGTGCTGCCATCTTTTGCCTTGTTGAAACTTCAACAAGCGAAAGGGGGGAGTACCTTGGAGAAACGCTTTGAAACCTTTACGGTGCTGATTGCGAAAATCAATCGGAATATTCGGAAAATAAAAAATCAGGAAATGGCGGATGACGGTCTGCGCAGTCCGCATATCTCCTGCCTGTATTATTTGTACTCTTCGGAGGGGCTGACCGCCTCTGATTTATGCGAACGGTGTGAGGAAGACAAAGCGACTATCTCGCGCTCTCTTGGATATTTGGAAAAAAGAGGGTTTCTTACTTGTGACTCCAAATCCCCCAAACGGTATAAAAGCCCGCTTTTGCTGACCGAAAAGGGAAAAGCGGCAGGTAAAAAAATTGCGGACAAAATTGATTCGGTTCTCAAAGAAATCGGCACGGTGCTGACCGAAAAAGAGCGAATCTCTTTTTACCGCAGCTTAACGTTTATCTCGGACGGTCTGGAGGCCATTGGCAACCAATCCCCCGCAAAAAACAGTTGATGAAGGAGCGGATACCATGAGATGTGCCATCTACCAGGCTGTTTTATTACAAAAGCGCACCCAAGCGGGCGGCGGTGGAATTTTTGCTGCCCATTGCCATGAAAAAGCACCGCGCCATAGAACCCTCTATGTTGCAGGACTTGCGGCAGGGCAAACCCTGCGAAATTGACGCCATTAACGGCGTTGTGTGTAGGCAATACAATCAGGGTACAATGCGCCTGACGCGGCGCGATTTCCCGATTTGCTGCGTTGTCGGCCTTGAAATACGTTAGTATTCCTGCGGCCTGCCGCCTTGCAAAGTCAAAAAATCGCTTGAGGCGGCAGGTCGGAGATTTTTGGGGAGAGCGCCCGTCGATAGCGTGGGGGCGTGCGCTTGCAGCCGTACTTTGTGTACGGCAAAAGCGGAGGGCGCAGCAGATGCGGCGGGCACTCCCCCAAAAACACGTTGTACCCTGATTGTATTGCCTAAGTATGGGCAAAAATGCGGCCTGCCGACGCCGATAAACGACCGCATTATAGAAATTGTGGGCAAGCAGCAGGCGGGCGAGCTGCCCCTTGCAAAAGACAATATCCGCCTGTTTGACGATTTGTTATAAAGGATAAGGAGCGAGGCGTATGGACAAAAAACTGGAACCCCTGTTCACCCCGTGGAAAATCGGCAATTGTGTCATCAAAAACCGCATTGTGCTCACCTCTATGGGCGGAACCGACCTGTTTGGCTGGATGGAGAAAAACCATTTTGACAAAGAGGGGGCAAACTTTTTAATGGAGGTCGCGCAAAACAACGTCGGCCTTGCGTTGCCCGGCTGCCAGCCCATTTATAACCCCATGCTCGGTCAGTGGCTGCATAAAAATAAAAAAATGTACCGCGATTTGGCAGAATGGACGCCGGCGTTTCACAAAACCGGCGCCAAGCTGTTTGTGCAGCTTACCGCAGGCTTTGGGCGTTCCTTTACCGTCAGCAAAATGATGGAAACGCTCTACACCAACAAGGCGCTGCGCGTACTCTCCAAGCCCATTATGGATTTGGATAAAATCACCGCTTCCGCCAGCCCGTCGCCCAACCGCTGGTCAGACAAAATCCCCTCCCGAGAAATGACAAGAGAAGAAATTGAAGCGTTTATTACCTCCTTTGGCAAAAGCGCCAAACTGCTGCAAGACGCCGGGGTGGACGGGGTGGAGATTCACGCCGTGCACGAAGGGTATTTGCTCGACCAGTTTACCTTACCATACGTAAATCACCGCACCGACGAATACGGCGGCAGCCTGCAAAACCGCTATCGCTTTGCGGCCCGGATTGTGCAGGAAATTAAAAAGACCTGCGGCAACGATTTCCCCGTTTCGCTGCGCTACAGCGTGGTATCCAAAACCAAAGGCTTTCGGCAGGGCGCTCTGCCCGGGGAAGAATATACCGAGGTTGGGCGCGATTTGGCGGAATCGGAATTAGCCGCAAAATATTTGCAGGACGCCGGGTACGATATGCTCAACTGCGACAACGGCACCTACGACGCCTGGTACTGGGCCCACCCGCCCATTTATATGCCCGAAAACTGCAACCTTGCGGACGTGGAACATATTAAGCGGTTTGTGGATATTCCCGTTGTCTGCGCCGGTCGACTGGACCCGGCGGCGGCCGCCGCCTCCATTGCGGCAGGCCGGTTGGACGGCGCAGGCTTTGCCCGCCCGTTTTTGGCCGACCGCGCCTGGGTTACCAAGCTAATAGAAGACCGCCCCGAGGATATTCGCCCCTGCATCCTCTGCCATAACGGCTGCTTTAACATGTGCCACTATAAAGGCGTTGCCAACGACCAAACGCTTTTTGACAGCCTTGGCCTCGCCCGCTGCGCTGTGAATGCCGAAACGCTGCAAACCGGCAGGCACTACATCAAAAAAACCGCCGTCCCCAAAAAGGTCGCCGTTATTGGCGGCGGTATTGGCGGCATGGAGACTGCGCGGGTGTTAAAGCTGCGTGGCCACGAACCGGTGATTTATGAAAAAAGCGGCGAGCTGGGCGGCGCCTTTATTGCCGCTGCCGCCGAATCTTACAAGGGCAGGCTGCGCGACCTGCTCGCCTGGTACCGCAGGCAAATGGAACAGCTTGGCGTGGAGGTGCGCCTGAACCACGAAATCCAGGACGTAGGGCAATTCGCGGGGCAGGAGATTGTGGTTGCTACCGGCGCCGCCCCGCGCCTTCTCAAAAACGTGCCGGGACATGAAAAAATGGTGGAGGCCTGCGACTACCTTACCGGCAGACCGGTTGGGGAGACCGTCGCCGTTATCGGCGGCGGCCTGACCGGCTGCGAGATTGCGTATGGGCTCGCCTTGCAAGGCAAAAAGCCGGTGATTGTGGAAATGAAAGACGACCTGATTAGCCAAAAGGGCGTTTGCCTTGCCAACAGTTCTTTTCTGCGCGAGTGGTTCGCGCTGCACGAGGTGCCCGTTTATTTGGAGACCACCTTAAAAGCGGTGCAGGACGGCGCGATTCTTTGCACCGGGAAAGACGGAAAAGAGTTTCAAGTGGTTTGCGACTCGGTCATCAGCTGTGCGGGGTATTTGCCCGCGCCGCTTGCGGCAAAGGGCAAAAAGGTACGCCTGGTGGGGGATTGCAAACAGGTCGGCAACCTGCGCACGGTTATTTGGCGTGCTTATGAAGTGGCAATGGCCATTTAAAAAAGGAGGATATACCATGCAGTTAAACGAAGAATTACAAGCCGTACTGGACGGTAAAAAGGGCGCCGCCCGGCAAAAGGTGCTGAAAACCATGATGCGCTACGGCCAGCTGTTCGGTGCGGAGAGTATGGTTCGCATTTCCAGCCAATACAACCATTTGGTTACGTCCTTCGGGTTAAAAGCCCTCGCGCCGGTCTATAACCTGCTCGATCAGCTCATTGCGGAAGGGGCGGTCTCGGAGCAACCATTTTCAGCCGATCCCCGCCCGCTCGACCCCAACGTGCCAAGCTCCTTTTTGCAAAATATCATTTTCAATTATTTCATGTATTCCAGGCAGGAGGAATACGAAAAGCAGCTGCAAAAGCTGGGCCTTTTAACCAAAGACGCCTTCACCTGTACCTGCTATATGAACGAGGTGGGCAACGTACCGAAAGAGGGCGAAATACTCTCCTGGTCAGAATCCTCGGCGGTGGTTTACGCCAATTCCGTTTTGGGAGCACGCTGCAACCGCAACTCCGGCATTCTTGATTTAATGGGTTCTATCCTCGGCTACGTGCCCTGTTTTGGCCTGCTTACCGACGAAGGCCGCAAGGCGACGTGGCTGGTGGAGATTCGTACCGCCAAAAAGCCGGAAGCGCAGCTGCTGGGCTCTGCCATCGGCATGAAGGTGATGGAGGACGTACCCTATATCGTCGGGCTGGATAAGTGGTTTGGCACACTGGACGAAGACGCTAAAACCTATTTAAAGGATTTTGGCGCCGCCACCGCCTCCAACGGCGCGGTGGGACTCTACCATGTAGAGGGAATTACCCCCGAAGCCGTTCGGCAGGGCAGGGGCCTTCTTGCCGAAAACGTTCAAACCTACGTGATAGACGACGCCGAACTGGAACGCGTTTACAAGAGTTACCCCGTCGTCTGGAAAAAGAAAGACGCTACCCCCAAGCTCTGCTTTATGGGCTGCCCGCACATGAGCTTTCATCAGCTCGTCGCATGAACCCAGAGCGTAGAGCAGGGACTGAAGAAAAACGGAAACAAAAAAGTGGTTATCCCCACCGTTTTCACCGCGGCGCCGGGCGTTATGAAGCGGTTTGAACAGACCGAATACGCCCCTCGCCTAAAGGCAACCGGCGTGATTCTTTCTTACATTTGCCCGCTGATGTATATGAACAATCCGCTCAGCGAAAAAATGCCGGTCATTACCTCCAGCAATAAGCTGCGTACCTATACCAGCGCCAGATATTATACCGACGATGAAATTCTTGCACAAATCACGGGAGGTGCGTTACAATGAAGCAATTTAAGGGACGGGTCGTTGCGCCGGGCAGCGTAACAGCCGAAGCGTTGGTCAGTCACGGCGGGCTTAATACGCTGGCCTCCTTTCAAAAAGCGCTGCAATTCGGCGATAAAACCGCCACCTGCGGCGACCAGAACAACCCGGATCTTTACGGCAAACAAATGGCGGGCAAGGCGCTTTGCCTGCCCCGCACCATCGGTTCCACCACCGGCGGACTGGTGATTTACTGCGCCTGTTCCATGCACCGCCAGCCGGCTTGTATGCTGTTTTCTGAACCCATTGATTCTCTCGCGGCGGCGGGTGCAGTGCTGGCCGACGTTTGGCTGGAGGACGTCACGATGCCGGTCGTCGACTCGCTGGGCGAGGCGTTTCTCTCGTTCGTCAAGGACGGCATGAAAATCACCGTACAGGAAAACGGAACGGTAGAAGTGGAATAAAAAAACCGACAAATCACGCCAAAGGAAAAACAAAACCGCAGGAGGAACCCCCTGCGGTTTTGCAATGTCTGAAGACGATAAAAACAGTATTCAAGCAAATGAGCGGGAAATACGAACAGCAGGGCGATTATCTGATTCCTTGCCTGACTCTACCCGCCGAGGAAGAACAACCAATCGGGATTTGGACTCAGCGGCGCAGGCGCGGAACCGAAAAAATGATAGCAACAGCGAGAGGTTGAACGGAACGGTAGCTTTTACGAAAGCTGAAAATTATTAAATGATGTTGCGCCTTTGGCGCAATGATGCACCGCCTTGCGGCGGCATGATGTTGTTCCCTTGCGGTCGCAATGAAGCGACGTTTGCCCTACCATGTGCCGCAGGCACACATCATTGCCGCAGGCAACATCATGGGCGAAGCCCGCATCATTTGCCCGATAGGGCAAACATCATTTTGCGCCATTCGCGCAATGATGTTGCTCCCTTGCGGTCGCAATGATGCGACGTTTGCCCTATCATGTGCCGCAGGCACACATTATTGGCGAAGCCAACATCATTAGGCGAAGCCGACATCATTTGCCCGATAGGGCAAACATCACCCCAAAAGGCGAAAACGGGGCCCCCGAAAAGCCGTAAGGCTTTTTGGGGAGAGGAGGAGCAAGGGAGCGGGCGTATGGTGTTTTTTCTGCCGAATGCAAAGAAAAAACGCCGGAGCAAAGCGGACTTTGCTCCGACGTGGCGGAGAGGGCGGGATTCTCTACTCACGAACGCAAGCTCCCCCGGAGCTTGCTCCCGAACCCGCCGCACACGTCGTTGCCAGCTGCGCTTCGTTCGTTTTGCCGCAAGCGGCAAAAGCTCACACGCTCCGCTGCAACTCCTTTCCCCACAAAGCTGGCGCTTTGTGGGGGCCCCGAAACGCGCCGCGTTCGGAGTTCGTTTCGAATCCCACCTTCTTTTGTAACAATAGCAAATCCGCCGCCAAATGGCGACGGATTTGCTATGGCGGAGAGGATGGGATTCGAACCCATGTGCGCTTGCGCGCAAACTGATTTCGAGTGCGATGCTCTCCGACCGCTTTTCGGGAATTTTCTGTCAGAAGCAGTCAAATATGGATCGGCGAAAACCCGCACGGCGGCTGGATTTTTCGGCGGTCGCATTCAAAAAATCGCCCTGTTTCGGCGTTTTCCCAAAATGGGCTCGAATCACGAAAAATTGCGATTTTGGGCAGAACTGGGGGCAGACGGGGCAGAACAAAGACAGAACGGCAATACACGGACAGCACACCGACAATTCTGTTATTTTGAGGTGTATTGCAAATGAAAGAGAACGCAGTCAACTGGGATTCCATCCCGGAGGTCATCACAAAGGATCAGCTCTATCGGATCTGCCACATCAGCAAATCCACGGCGCTGTACCTGCTGAAAAGCGGCAAGATTCCGTGCGAATACACGGGCAAACGAACCCGCTGTTACAAAATCAAAAAGGCGGACGTCATCGCCTATCTGAAAGACCGCAAGGTCTTTCCCGAAAGCTACTCCGCCCCGGCAGGGTGGTACAGCAACCGCTACCCGGTGAAAATGCAAAGTGAGGTTCCCCCTGTGGTGCGGGAGGATATGCACGATTTTTATGCGAAACTGCTCTCCAAGTACCCCGACGTTCTGATGGCGGAGGATATTGTGAAGTTGACCGGTTATGCGAAAACCACCGTCAACAGCTGGTGCCGCAGAGGGCACTTAAAGTCGTTCAAGAAAAACAATGTGAACCGCATCCCCAAGGTGTATCTGATCGAGTTTTTCTGCTCGCCGCACTTTCGCACCATCGTCCAAAAGTCCCACTGGCATATTTACATTCTAAAGGAGTTTGCCCGGCAGCGGAAACTTCTCTGACAGGGATAAGCGTATGCCGCTCCATGCAGATTTGAAAAGTCATAAAAATGTCGAGCAAATCCTATTGAAATATCAGACTTTTAAGGGGTAAAATCCATTGAAATGTCATTTTTGATAATCAAGCTGTAAATTTCAAAATCGCACATTCG
>CANQGN010000037.1 GCA_947623215.1 uncultured Clostridia bacterium | reverse complement strand
GCCGATGACGTAAGAGGGGCGCAGCAGCACGGGGTAGCCCAGGCTTTCGGCGGCGGCCAGCGCTTCCTCCAGCGTGTTGACCCCCATGCCGCGGGGGCGCTTAATGTGAAAGCGCTCCAGCAGCTCGTCAAACCGCTCGCGGTCTTCCGCTACGTCTATACTCTCGGCCGAGGTGCCGAGAATGGGAATGCCCTGCTCGCTTAAAAATTTGGTGAGCTTAATGGCGGTTTGCCCGCCAAAGGCTACCACCACCCCCACCGGCTGCTCTACCTTGATGATGTTCATCACGTCTTCGTCGGTTAAGGGTTCAAAGTAGAGCTTGTCGGCGGTGTCGTAGTCGGTCGAGACGGTCTCCGGGTTGTTGTTGACAATCACCACGTCGTACCCCAGCTCTTTCAGGGTCCACACGCAGTGTACGGAGGAATAGTCAAATTCTATGCCCTGCCCAATGCGAATGGGGCCGGAGCCCAGCACCATAATGGTTTCGCGGTGGGGGTCTTTGATGGCGCGGGCCTCGCACTCTTCGTCGTAGGTCGAGTAAAAGTAGGGGGTTTCGGCGTCGAATTCCGCGCCGCAGGTATCCACCATTTTATAGCTGGCGTGGGCGGCGGGCAGGGTGCCTATCGCCCGGCCGGAAAGGCGGCTAAGCGCCCGGTCGGGGTAGCCCAGCCGTTTGCCCAGCGCGTACTGCTCGTCTGTCATGCCGCCGGCAATAGAGGCTTCATACTCCGCCAAATGCCGCAGTTTGTGCAAAAACCAGCGGTCTATGCGGGTGATGGCAAAAATCTCATCAATTGAAACGCCGCTTTGAATGGCCTCAAACACCGTAAACAGGCGGCGGTCGTCTACCTCTTTTAACCGCTCGGTTACCGGGCGGTCGTCTGCCGGTTTGGCGTTTAGCGTGTCCAGCGAAATTTCGGCCCCCCGCACCGCCTTTAAAATGGCCATTTCAAAGCTGCTGCCAATGGCCATGACTTCGCCGGTGGCCTTCATTTGGGTGCCGAGCTTTCGGCTGGAACCGGCAAATTTGTCAAACGGCCACTTGGGAAATTTAACTACTACGTAGTCCAGCGTGGGTTCAAAGCAGGCGCAGGTTTTGCCGGTAATGTCGTTTTTAATTTCGTCCAGCGTGTACCCCAGGGCAATTTTGGTGGTAATTTTGGCAATGGGGTAGCCGGTGGCTTTAGAGGCCAGCGCAGAGGAGCGCGAAACCCGGGGGTTGACCTCTATAACCGCGTACTCAAAGCTGTTGGGGTTGAGGGCGAACTGGCAGTTGCAGCCCCCCACAATGCCCAGCGCCGAAATAATGTTTAAAGAGGCGCTGCGCAGCATTTGGTACTCTTTATCAGAAAGCGTTAAGGCGGGGGCCACCACAATGCTGTCGCCGGTGTGCACCCCCACGGGGTCAAAGTTTTCCATGCTGCACACGGCAATCACGTTGCCGGCGGCGTCGCGCATGGTTTCAAACTCGATTTCTTTCCACCCGTAAATGTATTTTTCTACCAGAATTTGGGTAATGGGGGAGGCGTCCAGCCCGCTTTTGGCGACCGTGCGCAGCTCCTGTTCATTATTGGCCACGCCCCCGCCGGAGCCCCCCAGCGTAAAGGCCGGCCGCACAATGACCGGGTAGCCGATTTTGCCCGCCACCGCAAGGGCGGCGTCCACCGTTTCGGCAATGTCAGACGGGATAACCGGTTCGCCGATGGCCTCCATGGTATCCTTAAACATCTGGCGGTCTTCGGCTTTGTCTATGGCGTCGCAGTTGGTGCCAATCAGCCGCACGCCGTGGGCTTTTAAAAAGCCCTCTTTGTTGAGCTGCATGGCAATGGTAAGGCCCGTTTGGCCGCCGAGGCCGGCCAGCAGGCTGTCTGGTTTTTCTTTTTCTATAATGCGCTCCAGCGTTTCGGTGGTCAGGGGTTCCAAGTAAATTTCGTCTGCCAGCGCCTTGTCGGTCATAATGGTGGCGGGGTTAGAGTTAACCAGCACCACGTTTACGCCGGCCTCTTTGAGCACCCGGCAGGCCTGCGCGCCGGCATAGTCAAATTCTGCCGCCTGCCCAATGACAATTGGGCCGGAGCCGATGACCAGAACTTTGCGAATGGTAGAATCAAAGGGCATTAGCGGGTACCTCCCATCAGGGCAAGAAAGCGGTCGAATAAAAAGGACGTGTCGCGCGGGCCGGAGCAGGCCTCGGGGTGAAATTGCACCGAAAAGGCCCGCAGGGCGGGGTACTCCATGCCCTCGCAGGTGTTGTCGTTGGCGTTGTAAAAGCTGGGGCGACCGGCGGTCATACCGTCTGACACCACGGCGTAGCCGTGATTTTGACTGGTAATGTAGGTGCGGGGGCCGCCGATTTCGCGCGCGGGCTGGTTAACCCCCCGGTGGCCGTACTTCAGCTTTACCGTTTTGCCGCCGTTTGCCAGCGCCAGCAGCTGGTGCCCCAGGCAAATGCCGAAAATGGGCACCTTGCCGCAAAGCGCGGCGATTTCGCGAATGATGTCTTCGTTTTCGGCCGGGTCGCCCGGCCCGTTTGAGAGCATTACGCCGTCTGGCCTTTCTGCCAAAACGGCCTCCGCCGTCGTGCTCGCCGGTACCACCTTAACGGCGCAGCCTCTTTTTTGCAGCTCGCGGATAATGTTGCGCTTGGCGCCAAAGTCCATAAGGGTTACGCGAAAGCGCTCTTCCCCCGCCGCGGGGTAAAGGGAGGGGGCGGCGCAAGTGACCGACTGCACGGCGTTGGTAACGCGGTAGGCGGCAAGGGCGGCAAGGTCTGCCGTGGGGGAGTCGGAAATCACGGCGTTCATCACCCCTTTTTCGCGCAGCAGGCGGGTAATGCGGCGGGTATCTACCCCGCAAATGCCGGGCACGCCCTGCGCCTTTAAAAAGTCGCCCAGCGAGCCCTCGCTGCGAAAGTTAGAGGGAACCTCGCACCACTCGCGCACCACGTAGCCCTTGACGCAGCACTGCCCCTCAAAATCCGCCGGAATAACGCCGTAATTGCCGATGAGCGGAAAGGTTTGCAGCACAATTTGGCCGTAGTAGCTGGGGTCGGTCAGCGTTTCAAGGTAGCCGCACATGCCGGTGGTAAACACCAGCTCGCCCAGCGCACCAGCGGCGGCGCCAAAGCCCTCGCCCTCAAACACGGTGCCGTCTTCTAAAATTAAATAGGCTTTTCTCAACTTGTTCACCCTTTATGTAACGTAGCGGCCATGACGGCTTTAATGGTGTGCATACGGTTTTCCGCTTCTTCAAATACCAGCGAGCGGTCGCTTTCAAATACTTCGTCGGTTACTTCCATGCTGTCGCGCCCAAAGCGCTCGCCCATTTCTTTGCCAATGGCGGTTTTGTGGTCGTGAAACGAGGGCAGGCAGTGCATAAACACCGCTTGTTCGCCGGCCGCCGCCATAAGTTCGGCGTTTACCTGGTAGGGGGCAAGCGCCTGAATGCGCTGCTCCCACACCGCCTCCGGTTCGCCCATAGAAACCCAAATGTCGGTATACAGCACGTCGGCGCCCTGCACCGCCGCTTGCGGGTCGGTTTCAAAGGCCAGCGTGCCGCCGGTTTCGGCCGCAATGGCCTTCGCCGTTTGTATCAGCGCCGGGTCGGGGAAGTATTCCTTTGGCGCACAGGCGGTAAAGTGCAGCCCCATTTTGGCGCAGCCGATCATAAGCGAATTGCCCATGTTAAAGCGGGCGTCGCCCATATAGACCAGTTTAATACCCTTTAAGCGGCCAAAATGCTCCTGAATGGTCAGAAAATCCGCCAAAATTTGGGTGGGGTGAAACTCGTCCGTCAGGCCGTTCCACACCGGTACCCCGGCATAGGCCGCCAGCTCCTCTACCGTTTGCTGGCTGTAGCCTCGGTACTCTATACCGTCAAACATACGCCCCAGCACCCGGGCGGTGTCGGCAATGCTTTCTTTTTTGCCAATTTGCGAGCTGGCGGGTTCCAGGTACGTGGTTTGCATACCAAGGTCATGGGCCGCCACCTCAAACGCGCAGCGGGTGCGGGTGCTGGTTTTTTCAAAAATCAGCGCAATGTTCAGCCCCTTTAAAAAGCGGTGAGAAAGACCGGCCTTTTTGCGGGTTTTTAAGTGGGAGGCCAGCTCCAGCAGGCCGCCGATTTCTTCGGGGGTAAAGTCCAACAGCTTTAAAAAATTTCTGCCTTTCAGATCCATGGGTCGCACTCCTATAAAACTTTTGCCAAAAAGGATTTTAAACGATCGCTTTGGGGCCGGGTAAAGAGCTCCTCCGGCGGCCCCTGCTCTACAATAACGCCTTCGTCTAAAAACAGGGCGTTGGTTGCTACTTCGCGGGCAAAGCCCATTTCGTGGGTGACCACCACCATGGTCATGCCCGAGCGGGCGAGCTCTTTCATCACGTCCAGCACCTCGCCTACCATTTCGGGATCCAGGGCAGAGGTGGGTTCGTCAAACAACATAACGTCCGGCTTCATGCACAGCGCCCGCACAATGGCTACCCGCTGCTTTTGCCCGCCCGAAAGCTGCGCGGGGTAGGCCTTTGCCCGGTCGGCCAGCCCTACCCGCTCCAGCAGCTCCATGGCCAGCTTTTCTGCCGTGGCGCGGGGCGTCTTTAACAGCTTGCGGGGGGCCAGGGTCATATTGTCCAGCACCGTTTTGTGGGGGTACAAATTAAACTGCTGAAACACCATGCCCATTTTTTGGCGGTGGCGGTTGATGTTTACCCGGCGGTCGGTAATGTCTACCCCTTCAAAGGTAATGCTGCCGCCGGTGGGCAGCTCCAGCAGATTCAGCGTGCGCAGAAAGGTGGATTTGCCCGAACCGGAGGGGCCGATGACCACCACCACGTCGCCTTTGTGAATGTCTAACGTGACGCCCCGCAGAACCTGTAAATTGCCAAAGGACTTTTGCAGATTGTTTACCGAGATTAAAACGGGAGAATCAGTGGTCACTGCCGCGCAGCCTCCCTTCCAGCTTGCGAATGAGCCAGGTAAAGAGCATAACAATGGCAAGGTAAATGAGCGCCACCGCAATAAGCGGCATAAAGGCCGAGAAGGTGCGCCCGCGAATGAGGTCGCCGGCCTTGGTTAAGTCCATAATGCCTACGTACCCGGCTACCGAGGTTTCTTTGAGCAGCACAATAAACTCGTTGCACAAGGTGGGCAGCACGATTTTAAACATTTGGGGAATGATGATGTAGGCCATGGTTTGCAGGTAGCTCAGCCCCTGGCTGCGGCCGGCCTCAAACTGGCCGTTGTCTATCGACAATATGCCGCCCCGGAAAATCTCTGCCACGTAAGCGCCGGAGTTAATGCCAAAGGCCAGCACCGCCACCAGCGTGCCGTTGTTTGAGGTGGCAAAAATAATGAAGTACATAATGAGCAGCTGCACCACCACCGGCGTGCCGCGAATAACGGTAAGGTAAACGTTGCAAAGAAAATTGACAAGGCCCAGCAGCCAGCGACCGGGGCCGCCCCGGGCCTTCAGCGCGGGGGCGTTTTTGTCGTAAGTAGAGCGAATAAAGGCGACCACCACGCCCAGCGCAATGCCCAGCAACACGGCGAAAAAGGTGATGAGCAGCGTTTCGCCCAGCCCCTGCACAATCCACTTCCACCGGTCGCCCTCTATAAAATTAAAGGTAAACTGCTGATACAAATCGCGGAACCATTCGGCCATGAAATCATCTCCTTTATGGTTAAATCAAAGCCTCATAGCGGAGGGAGAAACCCCTCCGCCAGGAGGCTTTGTACAGGCTGCGGTTACGACTGGATATATTTGTTGATGATTTCCTGAATTTTGCCTTCGTCGGTCAGCTCTTTGAGCGCCTGATTTACGGCGTTGAGCAGCTCGGTGTTCTCTTTGGCAATGGCAATGGCGTAGTCTTCTTCGGCATAAGAGCCTTCCAGAATTTTCAGCCCGGTGGTAGAAGCCACAAAGGATTTGGCCGGTTCATTGTCGATGATAACAGCGGTTACCTTGCCGGTTTTAAGCGCCTGTACGGCGTCCGCGCCGGTTTTGTAGCGAACCACGTTATCTTCGCCAAAGCCCCAGTTGGCCGGGTCGTCGGACGAATAAATGTCGCCGGTGGTGTCTTGCTGAACGCCGATTTTAATGCCCTCTTTTACGCCGGCGGGCACCTCTTCGCCCTCTTCGTCCTTGGTCATGCCGGTGTAAAAATCTTCAAACGAGGCGTACTCGCTGTCTTCCGGCACAATCACCGACTGAATGCCGGTGGCGTAGGTGTTCGAGAAGTTAACGCTTTGCTTGCGCTCTTCCGTTACCGTCATACCGGCCATGCCGATGTCGTATTTGCCGGTTTGCACGCCGCCGACAATGGAGCCGAACTCCACGTCTTGAATTTGCAGCGGACGGCCGAGCTTTTCGGCAATCAACCCGGCAATTTCTACGTCAATGCCGGCAAAGTTGTCGCCGTCTTTGTACTCATAGGGCGGAAAAGCGGCATTGGTGGCCATAACCAGCGGTTTGGCCGCCACGTCGGCCGAGGGGGCGGCGGAAGAATCCGGGTTGTCGGCGGCCGGTTGGCCGCAGGCCGCAAGGCCGAGGCAAAGCAGGGCGGCGAGCAGCAGGCAGAGTGCTTTTTTGCAGGTTTTCATGGTGGTTCGTCTCCTTTTTTACTATAGTATCTCTTGATAAGCCCGACGGGGTCGGACTGTATTACAAAAACGATTGTAAATAGGCGATTTGCGGGTCTAAGGAGCCCGGCGCGGTGCCGCCGGCAGAGGTGCGTTTGTTTACGCAGGCATCCAGCGAAATGGCGGCGTGCAGGTCGTCTTCAAACAGGGGAGAAAACCGCCGATATTCGTCTAAGGGCAGGGTTTCCAGCACCTTGCCGGTGGCAAGGCAGTGAGCCACAATTTGCCCCACGGTTTTGTAGGCGTCCCGAAAAGGCAGCCCCCGCCGCACTAAATAGTCGGCCAAATCCGTGGCGTTGATAAACCCTTCCCCGGCCGCCTTGCGCATATTGTCCGGCCGGGTTTTCATGCTCTCCAGCATGGGGGCGAAAACGCCGAGGCACTGCTTCACCGTTTCCAGCGCGTCAAATATGGCCTCTTTGTCTTCCTGCATGTCTTTATTATAAGCCAGCGGCAGCCCCTTTAAAACGGTGAGCAGCGCCATTAAGTCGCCGTACACCCGCCCGGTTTTGCCCCGCACCAGCTCGGCCATGTCCGGGTTCTTTTTTTGCGGCATAATGCTCGAACCCGTGGTAAAAGAGTCGTCCAGCTCTACAAACCGGAATTCCCAACTGGACCAGAGCACCACTTCCTCTGCAAAACGCGAAAGGTGGGTCATAATGAGCGCAAAGGCGGCCAGCAGCTCTACGCAAAAGTCACGGTCCGAAACGCCGTCTATACTGTTGAGGGTAATGCCGTCAAATCCCAGCTCTTCGGCCACCATCTGCCGGTTGGTGGGGTAGGTGGTACCGGCCAGCGCACAGCTGCCGAGGGGGCAAACGTTCATGCGGGCTACGGCGTCGCGAAGGCGGGTCATGTCCCGCGCGAACATCATGCCATAGGCGAGCAGGTGGTGGGCAAAGGTGACCGGCTGCGCCCGCTGCAGGTGGGTGTAGCCCGGCAGCACGGTTTGGCGGTTTTGCCCTGCCTGCTTTAATATGGCGGCCAGCAGCTTTTTGAGCAGGCCGGTTACCTCTGCCGCTTCGTCGCGCAAATACAGGCGAATGTCTACCGCTACCTGGTCGTTGCGGCTGCGGGCGGTGTGCAGCTTTTTGCCCACGTCGCCAATGCGGGCGGTGAGCTCTGCCTCCACAAACATGTGAATGTCTTCCGCCTCGTCGTCAAAAGCAAGGGCGCCGGCGTCTATATCCGCCAAAATCCCCTCTAACCCCGCCAAAATGGCGTCGCGCTCTGCCGGGGTGATAATGCCCTGCGCCCCCAGCATGGCGGCGTGGGCCATGGAACCGGTAATGTCCTGCTTGTATAGTTTGCAGTCGAAGGGCAGAGAAGAATTAAAATCGTCCGCCTGTTTAAGTCTTTGGCAAACCGACCGGCCCACATTTTTTCGCTCATGGTTTCGTCCTATCCGCTTACTGGTTTATTTGCCGTTTTTGGCGTTTTTCTCGTTTACCTTGGCCTGCACCTTGAGCGGCAGCCCAAACAGGTTAATAAACCCGGCGGCGTCTGCCTGGTTGTACACCTCGTCTTCGTCAAAGGTGGCAATCTCCGGGTCGTAAAGCGAGTAGGGGCTCCACACGCCGGCGTTGATGATGTTGCCCTTATAAAGCTTTAACCGCACGGTGCCGGTGCAGCGTTCCTCTAACTTGTCTACAAAGGCAGAGAGCGCCTCCCGCAGGGGGGTGAACCACTGGCCGTTGTACACCAGCTCGCCAAAGGTAACCGCCAGCTCCTGCTTTTTGTGGGCGGCGTATTTGTCAAGGCAGAGGGTTTCCAGCACGTTCAGCGCCTTGTACAAAATGGCGCCGCCGGGCGTTTCGTACACCCCCCGGCACTTCATGCCCACCAGCCGGTTTTCTACAATGTCCAGCAGGCCAATGCCGTTTTGGCCGCCCAGCTCGTTTAGGGCCAGCACAATCTCTTTGGGGGTCATGGCGCTGCCGTTTAATTTCACCGGTACGCCCTGCTCAAAGTCCAGCGTTATGTAAGTAGGGGCGTCCGGCGCGTCTAAGGGAGAGACGCCCATTTCTAAAAAGCCGGGTTTCTCGTAAGTGGGTTCGTTGCCCGGGTCTTCCAAATCCAGCCCCTCGTGGCTTAAATGCCACAGGTTTTTATCTTTGGAATAATTGGTCTCGCGGGTAATCTTCAGCGGCACGTTGTGGGCTTCGGCGTAGGCGATTTCTTCTTCTCTGGACTTAATGCTCCACTCCCGCCAGGGGGCGATAATGGGCATATCCGGCGCGAAGGCCTTAATGGCCAGCTCAAAGCGCACCTGGTCGTTGCCCTTGCCGGTGCAGCCGTGGCAAATGGCGTCTGCCCCCTCGGCCTTGGCGATTTCTACAATGCGCTTGGCAATAATGGGCCGGGCAAAGGAGGTGCCCAGCATGTACTGCTCGTACATGGCCCCCGCTTTAACGGTGGGCAAAATAAAGTCGTTTACAAATTCGTCGGTTAAATCTTCAATGTAGCATTTGGAGGCGCCGGTCTTGATGGCCTTTTCCTCCAGCCCTTCCAGCTCCGAGGCCTGGCCTACGTTGCCCGAAACGGCAATGACCTCGCAGTTGTTGTAATTTTCTTTTAACCAGGGAATGATGATTGACGTGTCCAGTCCGCCGGAGTAGGCCAGCACGACTTTGCGAATGGCAGCTTTGTTCATGATTCAGAACCTCCGAATAAATATACCGTTATATGCCGGATTTTTTGAATATTATACCAGAGACGCCCCGGCTTGTCAAGCGATTCCTGCAAAAAGATACGGTTTGCCGCCGCTTTTGTGCAACTGCACAACAAACGCGCCCCGCCGGGCGGCAAAATTGGCGGCGGCGTTCAGGCTTTCTTTTTTTTGGCGCCGATTAAGCGGTTGTAGTGGTCTATGGCATCGTCTATGGGGCCGTCGAACACCGCCTGCCCCTCGTTCATAACAATGCCCCGCTTGCAAAAGGCCTGCGCCACCCCCACGGCGTGGGTAACAAACATCAGGGTCATGTCGCCGCTCGAGAGCAGGTCGTTGATGCGGCGAATGCACTTTTGCTTAAACTCTTCGTCGCCTACGCTCAGCGCTTCGTCTACAATTAAAATGTCCGGCTGAATGTTGACGTTTATGGAAAAGCCGAGCCGGGCCTTCATACCGCTGGAGTAGGTGCGCACCGGCTGGTCAATGTAATCGCCCAGCTCGGCAAAGTCTACAATGTCCGGTTCGCGGGCGGCGATTTCGCGGTCGTGCAGCCCCAAAATGTGGCCTTTTAAATAAATATTCTCTCGCCCGGTAAATTCCGGGTCAAAGCCGGCCGCCAGCTCCAGCAGGGCGCCCACCCGGCCGTCTACATAGATTTCGCCGCTGGAGGGGAAGGAGACCTCCGTTACCATTTTAAGAATGGTAGACTTGCCCGCGCCGTTGCGACCCAAAAAGGCGACGGCCTCCCCCTTTTGAATGGTAAAAGAGAGGTGATTGACCGCCAGCTTTTTTTTGCAGTTGTGGTGGTGAAACAGCGTGCCCAGCAGCCGCTGCTTGCTGCTTTTGTATAAATAGTACACTTTGCTGACGTCGGTAAAGCGTATCACGGTTTTTTGCTGCATGGCAACCTCCTTTGGTTAAAGCACGTCGGGAATATCCCGGCGAAGACGGCGGTAGGCCCACAGCGACAACAGCCAAAGCAGCACCAGCCAGCAGGCAAAGTACAGGCACTTTTTGGGCGACTGGAAGAACCAGCGGTTAAAAATCATACTGTCGCGAAAGCCGGAGGTTAAAAAGGTAACGGGGTTGACCGCCAAAAAGCGGCGAATCCACACCGAGCCGGAGAAGGTATCGGTACGCCACAAAATGCCGGAGAGCCAAAAAATGGGGGTGATGAAGGATTTGACCAGATTGGCAAAGTCCTGACTGATAGCGGCCAGCAGCGAGGCAAACTGCGCCCACAGGGTGAAAAACAGAAAGGCCAGCAGGGTGTAAAAGGGCAGCTGCAAATAGTAAATGGTAGGGGGGTGGCCGGTGGCCCAAAAGAGCACCACTACCACCAGCAGCAGCACCAAATTGACCATGAGCTTGGAAACGCTGACAAAGGTGGGAATGACCGACACCGGGAACTTCATTTTGGTAACCAGATATTTGTATTTGCGAATACTCTCGGTGCCCTGCACCAGCATTTCGTTCATATAAAACCAGGGGGTAATGCCTACCGCCATCCACAAAAAGAAGGGGAAGCCGTTAACCGGCTTGCCGCTGCGAAAGCCGAAGCTGAAGGCAAACCAGTAGGTAAACAGGGTCATGCAAGGTTTAATAATGGCCCACGACCAGCCGAGCGCCGCCCCGCGGTAGGTTTTTACAAGGTCGGCTTTGGCTAACTTGAGAATTTGCATTACGTTGTGCAGGTGGTCGTAGGTAATTTCTTTAAAAGCGGCTAACATAGTTCAGCTCCGTTCGGAAGTTTCGCGCGGGGAGAAATAAAGGGGGGAGGCGGGGTTTTACCCGCCAACAGTA
>CANQGN010000036.1 GCA_947623215.1 uncultured Clostridia bacterium | reverse complement strand
GTTACCCTGTACGCCCCGCCCCCCACGCCGGAGCGTTTTGTGCCGGTGCTGGACTTTAACGTGGGCACCTTGCCGAGCGACGAGGCCGGGGCCCGCTACAACGCCCTGGGCTTTGCCCTGCGGGCGGGGCTGCACTGCGCCCCCGCCGCTCACCGGCGGCTGGGCACCATTGCAACCGGGGCGGTGCGGCTGTCGCCCGGGCTGTTTACCACCCCGGGGGAAATTGACGCCTTTTTAGCCGCCACCCGGCGCATTTTAAAGGGCTGAAGGCAAACAAAAACGGCGCTCGCTTTTTTGAGGAAAAAAGGCGGGCGCCGTGCCGGGGTGCGTTCGGGTTATTTTTCTTAGCCGTCCTGTTGGTTCGGCTTGCCCTCGCGCAGCGCCCACCGGCGGGCGACAGAAAGGGCCAGCTTAAAGGGCAGGGGGCGCAGGGCTTTGTCCGCCTCTTTTAACAAGGCGCGAATGGGCAGGTGCTGGGGGCAGGCACGCTCGCACTTGCCGCAGCCAATGCACTGGCTGGCAAAGCCGGGCTGGCGGCGGAGCGCCATGTTTTGGGCAAATTCCATGCGGGCGGGGTTCTTTTTCTCCATATACATGCGGTTGTAGTAGGTAAAGCAGCCGGGTATGTCTACTCCCTTGGGGCAGGGCATACAGTAGCGGCAGCCGGTGCAGCCCACCTTCTCTCGCCTGCGAATAAACTGCCGCAGCTCGTCTACCGCCGCCCGTTCGCCGGGCGACAGGCACCCCGGCGCGGCGGCCGAGGCTACGGCGCAGTTTTCTTCTATCATTTGCTCGCTGTTCATGCCCGAGAGTACGCAGGTAACCGCCGGTTGGTCCCACAGCCAGCGCAGCCCCAGCGCGGCTGGGGTCTTACCCGGCGCGTGCTGCGCCGCCAGCCGAACCGCTTCTTCCGGTAAATTGGCCAGCTTGCCGCCCCGCAGCGGTTCCATAATGATGACCGGCACCCCCCGCTCCGCCGCCGCGCGCAGCCCCGTGAGCCCGGCCTGGGTGTGTTCGTCTAAGTAATTATACTGAATTTGGCAAAAGTCCCAGTCGTAAGCCTCCAGCAGCCGCAGGAACATGCCCGCCTCGCCGTGGTACGAGAACCCCACGCTGCGAATGCGCCCGGCGGCCTTTTGCTTTGCTATCCACGCTTCTATGCCAAGGCTTTGCAGCCGCTCCCACTCGGCGTAGTCGGTAAACATGTGCATCAGGTAATAGTCTACGTAGTCGGTGCGCAGGCGGGCGAGCTCTTCGTTAAATATTTTATCAATCGCCCCGGCGGAGCGCAGCAGGTACTGCGGCAGCTTGGTGGCCACCGCCACCTGTTCCCGCAGGCCGGTTTCTTCTAAAATGCGGCCCAGGCAGGCCTCGCTGCCGGGGTAAATGTAGGCGGTGTCAAAATAATTCACCCCCAGCCGAACGGCCAGCTCTACCTCGCGGCGGGCTTTTTCGTAGTCTATGCCGCCGCCTTTTTTGGTAAAGCGCATACAGCCGAAGCCCAGCTGCGAAATGGGGCGGCCGGTGCGGTCGTTGCGGTAAAGCATGGCGGGTTGCTCCCTCCTTCAAAATGGCAGCAAAAACCGGCAGGGCCTGCGCGGTGCCGGTCTTTGCAGTTGGTTTGGTTACTTGGAAAATGTCCTTAGTCGTCGCGGTCGATATCTGACTCTAAAATCGCGCCGGTTTGGGCGTCTATCACGTATTCGTAGCTCACGCGGTTTTTGTCTACAAATTCTACCTCGTACACCGTGCGGCCGTCTTCGCGGTCGCGCTTGGCTTTTTCAAACCGCACCTGCGAGGCCGAAAGCCCGGCCTGCTGCAAAGCGATGGATTTGGCCTTGTCTACCCCAATGTCTGCGCCGCCGGTAGAGGCGACCGAAGCGGTGGTAAGAGCGGTAGATTCCCGCTTGAGAATTTGCCCGTTTGCGCGGGCGATTTCGTATTCATACCGGGTAGAGGCGGTAGAGAAGGTAAACTCGTACACCGCGCGGCCGTCGTCATAATCCTGCTTTTGCTCGGTAAAGGCGGCGTCGGCGGCTTTTACACCGGCGTCGGCCAGAGCCTTGGCCTTGGCCTGCTCCAATGTCAGGCCGGAGGCGGCGGACGAAGCGGCTTTGGAGGCGGCTTTAGAGGAAGCCGCCGGGGCGGAGGCTACCGGGGTAGAGGCCACGGCCACCGAGCCGGAGGCGACGGGGGTGGAGGCCGCCGGGGTGGAGGGGGCGGGGGCTATGGCAGAAGCGGCAGAACCGGTTGGCGCGGTGGGGGAGGAGGCGACTTGCCCGGTGGCAATCAACTTGATTTCTTTGGTTAAAACGGCGCCGGTTTGGGCGTCTATTTCATACTCAAAGGCCTGCGCGGCGGTAGAAAAGTCAATTTCATACACCGCCCGGCCGTCGTCGGCCTCCAGCCGCTGGCGCAAAATGGTAACGCCCGCCGCCGTTTGCTCAGCGTCTTGCAGGGCAAGGTTGGTCGCCTGCTCCAGCGACAGGGTGGCGGTAAGGGGGGCGGCGCCGGTTTCGGCCTCCGTAACCGGTTCCACCTCTTTTTTCAAAATCACGCCGGTTTCGGCCAAAATTTCGTATTCGTAATGAAAACCGTCGGCGGCAAACGAGACTTCGTAAACGGTGCGCCCGTCTTCCCGGTCGAGATCCACACTGGTAGCCTCGGCGGCCAGGGGGGCAACGCCGGCGTCCGCCAGGGCGACGTTCAGGGCGTTTTCGTTGCCGATGACGTTGCCTTTGGTTACGGCGCTTGCAATGCCCACCGTGGCGGCGGTAAGCAGCGCCAGCAGCACGCAAAGGGTAACGGCGGTGCGGGCGGGTGTGGCAAACAGTTTGGATAAGGCTTTCATAACGGTTCTTCTTCCTTTCTAAAAATAAAAATCGGGTTAAAAACAGCCGCACGCCGGAGCTGCAACAGCACCGGCGTGAAGGGAGTATTAGGAGTCGATGCTGAACAGCAGCTGCGCGTAGGTGGGGAAGGGCCACAGCCGGGCGTCTACCAGCAGTTCCAGCCGGTCGGCCACCTCTCGCAGGGCGGCCATGGCGGGTATGGCGTGGTCGCGGCAGTAGCAGGCCTTTTGCAGCGGGTCGCTCATGCCGTTAAAGGCGGCGTTTACCTCTTCCAGCGCCGTGATGCGTTCATGCAGCGCGTTGCCAAGCTCGGTTAAGGTTTCTATCAGGCTGCGGGCGGCGGTATCTTGAATGCCAATGCCGGTTTGTTGTTTGGCCGCCATCAGGTCGGTCAGCTGGCGGTTGTAGCGGAACACGCAGGGCAAAATTTCCTGGTGGGCCATTTCCAGCATGGTGGCCATTTCTATGTTATACACGTTGTTGTAGTGCTCCAACAAAATGTCGCGGCGGGCTTCTACTTCCGACGGGGTAAAAATGCGCTGGCGCTGGAACAGGGCCA
The DNA here is from genome assembly GCA_947623215.1 of uncultured Clostridia bacterium. Lineage (GTDB taxonomy): Bacteria > Bacillota > Clostridia > Oscillospirales > Acutalibacteraceae > UMGS1484. Next base: position 7,900 of record CANQGN010000036.1, on the reverse strand, counting down.
CGTTTTTCTCGTCGGTATAATGGGCGGCGGCGTCTACCGTGGTTTTGAGGTTCAGCAGCCCCCGGCGCTCGGCCTCGGCCACCCATTCGTCTGTGTAATTGTTGCCGTTAAAGATAATGCGCTTGTGGGCGTGAATGGTCTCTTTGAGCAGGGCTTTCAGCTCGGTTTCAAAGTCCTGCGCCGCCTCTAAGCGGTCGGCAAATTGTTGGAACACGTCCGCCGCAATGGTGTTGAGCACAATGTTGGGGTCGGCTATGGACATGGCGGAGCCCAACATGCGGAACTCAAACTTGTTGCCGGTAAAGGCAAAGGGAGAGGTGCGGTTGCGGTCGGTGGTGTCTTTTTGAAAATCGGCCAGTACGTGCACGCCGGTTTCCATATTTTGGGCTTTTTCTTCGGTGTAGTCTACGTCGTTTTCTATGCACTCTAAAATGCGGGTAAGCTGGTCGCCCAAATAAACCGAAACAATGGCCGGCGGCGCCTCGTTGGCGCCAAGCCGGTGGTCGTTGCCCGGCGCGGCAACAGAAATGCGCAGCAAATCCTGGTGCTCGTCTACTGCCTTTAACACCCCGCACAGGAAGAGCAAAAACAGCTTGTTTTCGGCCGGGTTTTTGCCGGGTTTAAAGAGGTTTAAGCCGTTGTTGGTATTCAGCGACCAGTTGTTGTGCTTGCCGCTGCCGTTTACGCAGGCAAAGGGCTTTTCGTGCAGCAGGCAAATCATGTTGTGTTTTTGGGCCACCCGCTTCATAATCTCCATAGTCAGCTGGTTGTGGTCGGTGGCCATGTTGGTGGTGGTAAACACCGGCGCCAGCTCGTGCTGGGCGGGGGCGACCTCGTTGTGCTCGGTTTTGGCGTAAATGCCAATTTTCCACAGCTCTTCGTTGAGCTCCTTCATAAAGGCCATAACCCGGGGCTTAATGGCGCCAAAATAGTGGTCGTCCAGCTCTTGTCCCTTGGGCGGGCGGTTGCCAAACAGCGTGCGGCCGGTCAAAATTAAATCCCGGCGGCGGTTGTAAAGGTCGCGGTCAATTAAAAAATACTCCTGCTCCGCCCCCACGGTGGCAAACACGTGCTTTACGTCGGTTATGCCAAACAGCCGCAGCAGGCGAATGGACTGCTCGCTTACCCGCTCCATCGAGCGCAGCAGAGGGGTCTTTTTGTCCAGCACCTCGCCGCCAAAGGAGCAAAACACGGTGGGAATGCAAAGCGAATCGTCTTTAATAAAGGCGTAAGAGGTAGGGTCCCAGGTGGTGTAGCCCCGCGCCTCAAAGGTGGCCCGCAGCCCGCCGGAGGGGAAGGAGGACGCGTCCGGTTCGCCCTTCATCAGCTCTTTGCCAGAAAATTCCATAATGGCTTTGCCCCCCGGGCAGGGAGACAAAAAGCTGTCGTGTTTTTCGGCCGTAACGCCGGTCATGGGCTGAAACCAGTGGGTGTAGTGGGTGGCGCCCTTTTCCATGGCCCAGTCCTTCATGGCGCTGGCCACCACGTTGGCCACGGTACTGTCAAGGTCGCGGCCTTCCTCAATGGTTTTGTGGAGCGAGCGGTAAATATCCCGCGGCAAACGCTCCCGCATTACGTCGTCGTTAAACGACATGCTGCCAAACAGTTCAGAGATACGGTTCATACGGCATTCCTTTCTGCGAACGATCGGGACGATTGAATAAAGCGGTGCAGCAGCACCAGCAGACAAACGGCCTGTATGGCGGCGGTAACCAGCCAAGACGCGCCGTAGGATAAATAAACCGAGGCCAGTACGGGGTAAAGGGGAAAGAGCACAAACACAAAGAACACCCGCAGCCCGCAAATGCCGCCTATGGAAATAATCATGGGCACAAAGGAGTAGCCCATGCCGCGCATCATGCCTACCAACACGTCAGACAGGCCCAAAATAAAGTAGGGCAGGCAAATGTAGTAGAGCCGGGTGGCGCCGCTGGCAATTACCGTTTCATCGGCAGAGAAAATGTGCAGCAGCGGGCGGTGAAGCAGGCAGGTAAGCCCGCCGAGCAATATGCCGAAAAAGGTAACGAACAGGCAGCTCCACCGCAAAATCACCTTCAGGTTGTGCGGCTTGCCCGCCCCCACGTTTTGCCCGGTAAAGGCCAGCGCGGTTTGCGAGAAGGCGTTCATAGAAACGTAGGTAAAGCCCTCTATGCTCGCGGCGGCGGCGTTGGCGGCCATGACCACCGAGCCGAAGGTGTTAATGCAAGACTGAATGAGCACGTTAGAAATAGAAAAGAGCGAGCCCTGCACCCCGGCGGGCAGGCCAATGCGTATCATGCGTTTTAACTTGCCGCCGTGAATTTTTAAAAGGGCAAAGGAAAAATTGTAAGAGGTAGCCGAGCGGTGCAAACAGCGCAGCAGCAACAGAGAAGAAAGCGCCTCTGACGCTACGGTGGCAATGGCTACCCCCGCCACGCCTAAGTGAAACACAATGACCAAAATGAGGTTGAGCACCACGTTTACCGCGCCGGAAAGGGCGAGGTAAAAAAGCGGGCGGCGGGTATCGCCCACCGAGCGCAGCACGGCGGCGCAAAAATTAAAGAGCAGCAGTACCGGCGCCCCGGCAAAGTAAATGCGCAAGTAGAGGGCGGCGAGGTTTATTACGTCCGGCGGGGAGCCCATCCACCGCAGCAGGGTGGGGGCGGCCAGCGCCCCAAAGGCGGCCAAAAACAGCCCGGTGAGCACCGCCACCGCCACGGCGGTGTGCACGGTGTCGCTCACGTCTTTATGCTGACCGGCGCCAAAGTACTGGGCGATTAACACGCTGACCCCGACCGAAAGCCCCATAAACAAATTGACCAGCAGGTTAATAAGTGAAGAGGTAGAGCCCACAGCCGCCAGCGCCTGCTGACCGTCAAACCGGCCTACCACTACTAAATCTGCCATATTAAAGAGCAGCTGCAAGGCGCCGGTGGCCATAAAGGGCAGGGTATAGGCGAGCATTTTGCGGGGAAGCGGCCCGGTGGTCATGTCTATTTCGTAGCTTTTGGTTTTCATTCTTTTGCCGTCAACCCCTTTTTCCCTTCTATTATACAACGCCCGGGTAAAAATGGCAACCCTTTTTTGCGCGGAGCGAAGGGGCGGGGGCGGCCCCGGCTTTTGCATCCTGTTCCGGAGCGGAAAGGGATACGCTTCCCAACAATAATTGTGTTAAATAAGAAGAAAAAGTTAACGCTTGTATTTTGCCATTTGCAATAAACTGAAATAAATTGAATATGGAACATATTAAAATATCACGAAATTTGTTCAAAATAACAATAGAAATCCGCTGTATTTCCTTGACAAGCTCTTCGGTCTTATGATATACTAACAAACGGTAATATTAGGTAAAAGACCGATTGCTTTTACCGACTGCCTGACTGAATCGCTGCTATATGAAAGGAATGTGCCTATTGCTATGAGACAAAAACAACGCGCCCTACCGTATTTCTGCAACGATTTGAAACGACACTTCCTTTCCGTCTGGTCGTTGGCGCTGGGGATTCCGGTGGCGGTCTTAACCCTACTGCTCTTTCTGAATCTTTCGAGAAGCGGCCTTGTTTCTCTCGGCAGAGTGCCCTACGCCATGGGCACGCCGCTGCTCTTCGTTTCTTTTTTTTGCCTAATTTACGCTGTTTACCGGGCGCAGAGCCTGACCGATTACCAGCTGGCGCTGGTGGGGCGGCGGGCGGCCGTCGCGTCGTTGCTGCTCTCGCTCGTTTGCTATTCGCTGGCCTTTTTCGCCCTGCTGCTGGCGCCTTTTTCCGTTATTTGGGCCGTCTACGGCGGGCCGTTTTTGCTTTGGCTTTCTACCGCCGGTTACATGCTGGCGCAGTGGTTTGCCCTCACGCTGCTTTTCTCGGCCCTGGGGGCGGCGCTGGGGCTGGCGACCGCCCACCGGCAGGCCTATGTGTTTGCCGTTTTTTTCTTTTTGCCCTTTACCCCGCTGGCGGATTTTTTGCTGTATGAACTGACAAGTTTTAGCTGGGGCGACCCGATTTACGACTGGGTGCGTTTGTTTAACCTTACCGCGCCCGCCCCCTTTGCCCCCCACTACAACCTGTTTGGCGCAGAGTGGACGGTCGGCTTTTTAGCCAAAACGGGGGCCGTGGCGTTGCTGGGGGTTTGCTTCATCGGCCTGATTTTTCTTTTTCAGCGCCATTTGCGCCCGGCATTGCGGGCGGCGGGGGGCGGCGTTTCGCTGCTTTCGGCCGGGCTTGCGGTTTTGCTGGCCTTTTGTTACGTGGGGGCGCAGCCGGTATTTTATGATTTTATAAACGGCGACAAAACCAATTGCGGCACCAAACCGGCCGCCGAATGCGCCTACGTGGTAGAAAGCCAGCATTTACAGGTAGCGTTACAAGGCGGGGTAGAGGCGACCGCCCAGTTGCAGCTGAAGGTGGGCCAAACCGACCGGCTGCGGCTGAAGTTAGACGAAGCCTTTACCGTGCGTTCGCTTAAATTAAACGGCGCGTCCGCCGCCTTTCAGCGACGGGGCGACTGGTTAGAGCTGCCTGCCCCGGGCGGGGAGAGGGCGACGGTAGAGGTTACCTATGCCGGTCGGCCGAACTATGAAGATACCTTGTGGAACCGCACGATATTTGTAGACGAGAACAGCTGCTATTTGCCAGAGTGCTTTGCCTGGTACCCGCAAGACCCGCAGGCGGGTTACGCCGTGCCCTTTACCCTTACCGTGCGCCCCAACAATACGCTGGCAACCAACGCCAACGGCAATCGGCTTTTTACCGGTAAGCAGCTGCAATGCTCTGGCAGCGCAACCCGGTTATACCTTGTTACCGGCGCGCTGGGGCAGGGAACGTATAAAGGCATAACGGTGATTGGCTACGCGCCCTTTATGAAGCGGCCGGAACAGATAGGCCCGTTGGTGGAACGCTGCTTGCAGGAAATGGAGCAGGATGCGGCGGTTATGCCCCCCGGGGGCGGCGCCGACTGGGCAAAACTGGCGGAAAACGACGCCGCCTATCGGCAGGCAGACCGCGCCGACATTCACGCCATGCTCTTTTTGCCCTACAGCTACAATTTTACCCCGCCCGGCTATTTGTTTGAAGACGTGGCGGTTATGAACGAGCTCGCCCTGACCGGCGGCGAATAAAAGAAGGAGGAAACAAAAACATGAACACCTTGGAAGTACGCGATCTTCGTTTTTCATATTTTAGAAAACCCGTACTGCGCGGTTTGCATTTGCAATTTTCCTCCGGTATTAACGTTATCGTGGGCGAAAACGGCGGCGGCAAAACTACCCTGTTTAAAATTTTGGCCGGCATTTACCGGCCAAAGGGCGGGCAGCTGCTCTTAAACGGCAAAAGCCTTGCCGAAGTGCCGGTCGCAAAGCGGCAGATTGCCTATTTGCCGCAGGACTTTCAGGTTTACCCCACCATGAAGGTAAACGACTTTTTAAAGCTGATTTGCAAGGTAAAGGGGGCGGATGACAGCGAGCGGGAGCGGGTGATAGAAGCGGCCGACTTATCCGAGTTTTGCGACCAGAAAATGAAAACCCTCTCGGGTGGTATGCTGCGGCGAGTCGGTATTGCGCAGGCGCTCATAGGCAAGCCCTGCGTGATTATAGCAGACGAGCCCACCGCAGGGTTAGACCCCGAGCAGCGGCTGGCTTTTAACCGGGTGCTGCAGCGGGTGGCAAAAGAAACCATTGTTTTGCTTTCTACCCATATTATTGAGGATATTCGGGACTTTTACGACCGCATTATTATTTTTTCGCAGGGTGAAAGCCGCTTTAACGGCACTTACGAGCAATTGATGGGCGGCGTTGCCTGCGTGGAGCTGACCGAGCGGGAGCTTACCGCCTTGCAACAAGAAAAGATACCCTGCCGGGCGAGCGACCGCCGCAGCGAGGGGGGCGAAACGCTTTACCGCACCCTGTTAGATAAAGAAACGGCGGCCAGGCGCTACCCTGAGCGACAAGGCCCCGCCAATTTGCTGGAAATTTGGAGTTATTATAATGACCGGGCGTAAAACGGCGGCGCTGGTACGCTCTGACCTGCTAACCAACCGGGCAGCGGCGGCGCTGCTGGCGGCCGGGTATGGGCTGCTGCTGGTTTGCGTGCTGGCAAAGCCGGGCTTTTTAACGGCAGAGGTGGTGGACGAAGAACGCTTTAAAAGCAATTTTTTCATCTTTGCGGATTTTCTGTTGCCCACCCTGTTTTCGCTTTTTGTGCTGGCTGTTTTTAACCGCGACTGCGCCAAACCCACTTATGAGTATGTTCTCACCCTGCCCATGCGGCCGGTCGGGTGGTTTGCCACACGCTTTTTCCTTTACGCGGCCGCTTCTTCTGCTTTGTTTTTTGGCTTTTTGGCAGCGGCCGCCAAGCCGCTGGCGGCCCTGCTTCCGGCAGGGTTTCCCCTCTGGCGAGTCCTGCTGCCGTCGTTTGCCAATTTGTTGTTTTTGCTCAGCTTTGCTTTTTTGGCCGCGCTGGCGCTGAAAAATGATTTTGCCGCCACCCTTTGCTTTTTCGGCCCGCTGTTTTTAGACTTTTTTACCCAAGCGGAGGTTTTTGAAACGCATTCGCTTTTCGTCGCCTCCTTTCGCACCTATTTGCCCGCCGCCGTTTACCGTCAAAACCGGGCGACGGTGTTTGCGCTGGCTGGGCTGTGCCTGTTGCTGGCGTTGGCGCTGCTTTGCCGCCCAAGGCGACCCCGCCGGGCGATGGGCAACGCAGGAAAATAGTGCAATTTTTCACTTATACCACTAACCCCCGGGTTCGCGCCCGGGGGTTTGCTTTTTGTGCTCCTATTTTGTTTCGGGGATTTGCTTGCCGGTATGGTCTATGGTAAAGGGGGCGGGGTGTAGCAGCTCGCCCACCGGCACAAAGGCGTACCCCTGCGCCTTAAGCGACTGAATCAGCCCCGGCAGCGCCTCGGGGGTGTGTTTGGCCGCGTTGTGAAAGAGCACAATGCCCCCCGGCTGCACCCCCGCCGTTACCCGGGCGGTGATTTCTTCGGCAGAAAGGTCTTTCCAGTCTAAACTGTCTACCGACCACTGAATGGTTTGCAGCCCCACGCTTTCGGCCGTTTCGATTACGGCGTTGTTGTAGTCGCCGTAAGGCGGGCGCAGCAGGGTGGGGGTAGCCCCGGTAAGGGCTTTGATTTTTTCGTTGCAGCCTTGCAGCTGCTCGGCGATTTTTTCGCGCGACAAATTGGTTAAGTGGGGGTGCGAGTCAGAGTGATTGGCCAGCTCGTGCCCGGCGGCGGCAATGGCCCGCACTTTGTCCGGGTAGCGGTCTACCCATTCCCCCACCAGAAAAAAGGTGACGTGAATGTTCTCCTTTTTAAAAATGGCCAGCAGCTCGTCGGTATCGTCCGCCCCCCAGGCGGCGTCAAAGGTAAAGGCTATCTTCTTTTCGCTCTGCTCGGTGCAGTAAATGGGCAGCTTTCGGGCGCCGGCCAGGGCGGCCACCAGCCCGTCCCGCAGAGAAAAGACCACCAGCACAAATATGAGCGACAAAGCCACGGCGGCCGCGGCCAGCAGGGACTTTTTGGTGAGAATGCAGTAGCGTTTCATAGGTAAAACCCCCAACGGCAGAATGGTAACGCTACATTCTATGCCGCTGGGGGCAAAAATATTTCTTATTTGTTTACGACCGGTTTTCGAGAATGTGCACGCAGGGGGCGGCGGCAATCAGCCGGTCGTAGGGGCCAAGGGAGAGTGCGCCGCTTTGGTGAAATACGGCGAAGAGCACGTCCCCCCACTGCACGGCCTGTATTTTGTCATCGTTGCGCAAAATGGTGACCGACTCGCGCAGGGCTTTGGCTTGCGCGGCGGCGGACTCTGCCGACGCGCCGGTTACTACCGCGTAGGCGTAGCGAGCGCCCTGCCTCTCCTGGTGGTGAAGAGAGAGGGTAAACACCTGCCCGCCGGAGCGCTGCTGATTCAGCACGTTAATTC